>NZ_JBMCZA010000210.1:56708-121335 GCF_048654705.1 Nocardioides sp. CPCC 206348 | reverse complement strand
AGGCCCAGCTCGACGAGATCACCGAGCTGGTCGACGCCGCCGACGGCCGCACGCTGGGGCTGTTCTCCAGCCGACGTGCCGCCGAGGCCGCGGCCGAGCACGTGCGCACCGCCCTGCCGCACCTCACCACGCTGGCCCAGGGCGACGCCCAGCTCCCGGAGCTCGCCCGCCAGTTCGTCGAGGACCCGCACACCTGCCTGTTCGGCACGCTCGGCCTGTGGCAGGGGCTCGACGTCCCGGGGGACACCTGCCAGCTGGTCATCATCGACCGCATCCCGTTCCCGCGCCCGGACGACCCGTTGATGAGTGCCCGTTCGAAGGCGGCCGACAAGGCGGGCGGCAACGGCTTCATGCAGGTCTCCGCGACCCATGCGGCGCTGCTGCTCGCGCAGGGTTCGGGTCGCTTGATCCGTACGACGTCCGACCGTGGCGTGGTCGCCGTACTCGACCCGCGGCTCGCGACCGCGCGCTACGGCTCGTTCCTCAAGTCGAGCCTGCCGCCCATGTGGGCGACGACCGACCCGGCCATGGTCCGGGCTGCGTTGAAGCGGCTCAGCCGCGCACAGCCTTGACCACGACGCTCTGGTAGACGCCGTCGTCCTTCGGCAGGCCACCGCAGGTCCACTGGTAGTCGCGCGTACCGCAGTTGACGTAGCGCGTGCTGGCGCTGACCGCGGCCACCTCGACCCAGTCGACGGCTCCACCGAAGGAGTACGACGACACGCCATCGCCCGTGCTGTTGAGTGCGACGATCTTGGCGACCGGCGCCTGGCCCTTCTTCTTCACGGTCACGACCGCGGCGCCGCCCGCGATGATGTAGTTGAGGTTGAGCTGGACCCGCAGCTTCCATGCGCCGGTCATCTTCGGGACGAACCGGTAGTGCTTGGCGCTCAGGTGGTGCAGCTGGAAGCGCAGGCTCTTGGAAGGCGCGGAGGCGCTGAGGTTGTAGGTCCCGTACAGCGGCGTGGGGGCGTAGCCGGCACCCTCGGAGTAGAACGCGGAGGGGCGTCGGTTCCAGAAGGCGAACCCGGCGAACTGCACGTTCATGGTGGTGCGCAGGTCGGTCAGCGCCGAGGTGATGGCCTGGACGGAGTACTGCCCGGCGCCCGCCTTCTCCCACATCTTGCGCACGATCACGGGAAGCAGTCCCTGGGAGGTGGGGTAGCGCTCGCCGAGGTACCGGAAGAAGATCCACGATCCGTACTGCGCGAGGTTGCCCCAGCGGTCGACGGGCTGGCTGGGCACGCCGAGCGGGCCGTAGGGCAGGTAGGACCGGTTGTCGTTGATCGCGTTGAAGAGCTCGTCCTCGACCCAGGTGGCGGTGCCCTCCATGAACCAGCCGTCCTCGTTCGCGTCGTAGGCGAACTGCACGGCGTGGAAGTACTCGTGGGCAGCGGTGACCTTGAGGTTGTCCGCCGGGGTGTGGCTCGGGTAGTCGGCGGCGCTGTAGTCGTTGTCGACGACGCAGTAGGCGGGCGCAGCACCGTGGCCGCTGATCTCCTGGTCGGTCGCGCAGTAGCCGTAGATGCCGAACTGGCCGAGCTCGGCGATGTAGACGTCGACCTTGTCGGCGCCGTTCCCGCCGATGAAGCCGTCGCCCGCGGGCCGCTGGTAGCCGGCCGTTGTGTACGCATTCGCCACCACGGAGAAGGCCTGGGCCACGAACTCGACGTAGTCGGGGTAGTTGGCGTCGGTGCCGGACCAACGGCCGCCCGGGCCGTTCTCGGGGTCGGCGGCGCTCGCGTCGGCTCCGTCGACGTAGTGCACGCAGAGGTAGCCGGTGCACAGCGGGGTGTTCTCCGGCGTCTGGTAGCAGGGCGGGCCGGTGTTGCCCTCGCACTCGTAGCTGCCGGGAGCGTTGGCGCCGTCGGTCGGTCGCGCGAGCAGGCGCCCGGCGTCGTCCTTCTTGTCCTTGGGCAGGTCGGCGCGGCTGGCCGCCAGGTCGCGCAGGGCGAGGGTCGCGTCCTTGCCGTGGTCCTTGGCGTCCGGCATGGTCGCCGTGGCTGCCGGGTCGAGCAGGTCCTCGACCGTCTCGAGGGCCTCCTCGGCGACCTCCTGCGGGGTCTCCGCCGCGGCCGCACCCGGGTCCGCTGGGTCGCCAGGGTCGGCCTGCGCTGCGGTGCCGAGGAACGGCACGAGCAGGAGGAGGGCGAGCAGGGCGATGAGCAGCCCCGAGAAGGGCAGGTTGCTGCGGCGCGTCATGGGGAAGTTCGGCCTTCGTGGTCGACGGATTGAACCCCCTGACCTTACGTCAGACCCGGCGAAGGACCGCCGTGACCTTGCCCAGGATCGTGGCGTTGGTGCCGTCGATCGGCTCGAACGCGGGGTTGTGCGGCAGCAGCCACACCTGCCCGGCCTTGCGCTGGAACGTCTTGACCGTCGCTTCGCCGTCGATCATGGCGGCCACGATCTCGCCGTTCTCGGCGGTCGGCTGCTGGCGGATCACGACGTAGTCGCCGTCGCAGATGGCAGCGTCGATCATCGACTCGCCACTGACCTGGAGCAGGAACAGCTGGCCGTCGCCGACGAGCTGGCGGGGGAGCGGGAACACGTCCTCGACGCGCTCCTCGGCCAGGATCGGGCCACCGGCCGCGATCCGGCCGACGACCGGCACGTTGCGCGGGGTCGGCGCTGCGTCGTTGATGCCGGTGTCGTCGTACCCGTCGTGACCGGTCTCCTCGACCGTCGACATGGCGCGGCGGGCGGCCATCACCTCGGGCAGGAAGACCTCGAGGGCGCGCGGGCGGTTGGGGTCACGCTTGAGGTAGCCCTTCTCCTCCAGGGTGCGCAGCTGGTGGGCGACGCTGGAGGTGCTGGTCAGGCCGACGGCCTGGCCGATCTCGCGCATGCTCGGCGGGTAGCCGCGCTTCTCGATGCTGTCCTTGATGTGCGCGAGCACGCGCAGCTGGCGGGCGGTCAGCCCACTGGCGTCCGGGGGGCCGTCGGGCAGCTCCGTGACGGTGCTGCCACTCGTGGTCTTGGCCTTGTCAGCCATGGATGCCCTCCCAAGTCTTCCGGCAGATCGCCCGGATCGGATGTGACGACGCTAACCGATGAACGGGCCGTTCTTCAAACATCTGTTCGAAGGGCGTGTCGCGACACGCCGTCGAGTGTTTGTTCGAACAGGTACTGGATTTGTTCGAACACCTGATCTAACCTCGTACACATGTTCGATCGAACGCCTGATCGATCAGCTTCTGTCGGACGGCCTGACTAGACATGGCCCGTCCACTTCCCCCGGAGGTTTCCATGAGCACCATCACGTTCGCCCCGCAGGTCTCCACCGTTCGTCGTACGACGACGGCCCGCCCGGTGCGTGCCCGCAGCCAGCACAGCCAGGTCCGGCTGACCCGCCGCGGCCGGCTCGTGGTGCTCGCGTTCGCCTTCGCCGTGGTGATCGCGGCCGCCGTGTGGCTCGCCGCCGGTTCCGCCGCGACCCGCGAGGGCGGCGGCGCTCCCGCCGTCGAGGTGGTCACCGTGGCGCCCGGCGAGACCCTGTGGGGCCTGGCCAGCGACGTGGCCTCGACCACCGGCGACGACGTCCGCTCGGTGATGGAGCAGATCCAGCAGCTCAACACGCTCGACTCGAGCATGGTCTACGCCGGCCAGCAGCTCCGCGTTCCGACGGAGTAACCACAGCTCGCCCGTCGCTTCGACCCCGACGGGTGCAGGGGAAGACGAGGGGCGGGGTCTGGCTCATGCAGCCGGACCTCGCCCTTCGCGCTGTCCGCCCGGGCTGTCCGCGCGCTACCGAGCGGCGCGCTTGCCGCCCTTGGGAAGGCTGGGGTCGCGCTTCACGCGGGGCTGGGGGCCTTCGCTCCAGCCGACCGCACGCGAGAGGCGTACGGCGAGCATGAACGCAAGGAACAGGCAGAACATGGCGCCGACGCAGGCGATCAGCAGGAAGAACCAGGCGCTGGCCTTGCCGTCGTGGCGGGCCGTGGCGCCGAAGTCGATCGCGGCGAAGACGAGGTATCCCCAGGCCACCAGCGCGAAGGTGATCCCGACGGCAAGCAGCAGGAGATCAGGTCGAAAACCTGCCTTGGCCCGGTCTCCGGATCGCTTGCCTCCCGCCACGGCGTCATTGTGTCCGATGGGTGGCTGACGTGTCCCCTCAACCCTCCGATGGGCCGGTTCGGAGCGCAAATGAGCCCGCCCGAAAAACTTCTTCGAACTCCTTGGGGGCCGGGCTTGCACCCGTGGTGGTCGAGGCGTACGGTTACCACTACATCTAGTAGTTACAACGATGTAGTTCTCCACATCTAGTCCACAGGACGAGGGGTGGAAACGCACAGATTTCGTCCCGTTGTGCACAGGAGGCTCCCCCTCTGTCCACAGCATCCGCCACCCAGGTTCTCGTGAGGAGGGCTCATGCACTGTCCGTACTGCAAGCACAGTGACACCAAGGTCCTCGACTCGCGGGTCTCCGACGACGGCTGTGCGATCCGCCGCCGCCGGATGTGCCTGGACTGCGAGAAGCGCTTCACCACCGTCGAGGCCATGCAGCTGACGGTGCTCAAGCGTTCCGGCGCCACCGAGCCGTTCACCCGCGAGAAGGCTGTCTCGGGTGTGCGCAAGGCGTGCAAGGGACGCCCCGTCGACGAGGACGACCTGGCCCGCCTGGGCCAGGAGGTCGAGGACCAGTTGCGCCTCGCCGGCAGCCCCGAGATCGCCGCCCACGAGGTGGGCCTGGCGATCCTTTCCCCGCTTCGTCGCCTCGACGAGGTGGCCTACCTTCGCTTCGCCTCGGTCTACCGCGGGTTCGACTCCGCGGCCGACTTCGAGAACGAGATCGCTCTCCTGCGCGCCGAGCGGCAGTTGCAGAGCGAACCAGCCCCCTCGGGCTGACCACAGACGCCCGGCAGGTGGTGGGGAAGCCGCCTGCCGGGCCACCCCCCTCTCGGATTCACCGGTTTTTAGAGACACCTTTGAACAGACACCGCCGCACGACGTACCAGGAGACCAGGAGAGACATGACCGAGACGGCCAGCAACACCGAGGCAGCCACCGCAACCGGCGGCCACAAGAAGGGTCTGAAGATCGAACGGGTCTTCAGCACCGAGGGCGTGCACCCCTACGACGCCATCAACTGGGAGCGTCGCGACGTCGTCCAGCAGAACTGGAAGACCGGCGAGACCGTCTTCGAGCAGCTCGGTGTCGAGTTCCCCGACTTCTGGTCCCTCAACGCCTCGACGATCGTCACCACGAAGTACTTCCGTGGCGCCGTCGGCACCCCCGAGCGCGAGCGCGGTCTCAAGCAGCTCATCGACCGGGTGGTCTCCCGCTACACCAAGGCCGGCATCGAGAACGGCTACTTCGCGTCTGCGGTGGACGCCGAGATCTTCGACCACGAGCTGACCTGGCTGCTCGTGAACCAGTACTTCTCCTTCAACTCTCCGGTCTGGTTCAACGTCGGCACCCAGTCCCCGCAGCAGGTCTCCGCCTGCTTCATCCTGTCGGTGGATGACTCGATGGACTCGATCCTGAACTGGTACAAGGAAGAGGGCTTCATCTTCAAGGGCGGCTCCGGTGCCGGCCTGAACCTCTCCCGCATCCGCTCCTCCAAGGAGCTGCTGTCCTCCGGTGGTACGGCGAGCGGCCCGGTCTCCTTCATGCGCGGTGCCGACGCCTCGGCGGGCACCATCAAGTCGGGCGGCGCCACGCGTCGTGCGGCCAAGATGGTCGTGCTCGACGTCGACCACCCCGACATCGAGGAGTTCGTCGAGACCAAGTGGCGCGAAGAGGACAAGATCCGCGCCCTGCGTGACGCCGGCTTCGACATGGACCTGGGCGGCAAGGACATCACGTCCGTGCAGTACCAGAACGCCAACAACTCGGTCCGCGTCAACGACGAGTTCATGACGGCCGTCGAAGAGGGTCGCGAGTTCGGCCTGCGTTCGCGCAAGGACGGCTCGGTCATCGAGACCGTCGACGCCCGCACCCTGTTCCGCAAGATCAGCGAGGCCGCCTGGGCCTGCGCCGACCCGGGCCTGCAGTACGACGACACGATCAACGACTGGCACACCAACCCGGAGACGGGCCGGATCACCGCGTCCAACCCGTGCTCGGAGTACATGTCGCTCGACAACTCCTCGTGCAACCTCGCCTCGCTTAACCTGATGAAGTTCCTCAAGGACGACGACACGTTCGACGCGCCGCTGTTCGCGAAGGCCGTCGAGCTGATCATCACCGCGATGGACATCTCGATCTGCTTCGCCGACTTCCCGACCGAGCCGATCGCCCAGACGACCCGCGACTACCGCCAGCTCGGCATCGGGTACGCCAACCTCGGCGCCCTGCTGATGGCGATGGGCCTGGGCTACGACTCCGACGGTGGCCGCGCGATGGCAGCCACCATCACCTCCCTGATGACCGGTACGTCGTACCGTCGTTCGGCGGAGCTGGCCGCGATCGTCGGTCCGTACGCCGGCTACGCCCGCAACGCCGAGGCCCACAACCGGGTGATGCGCAAGCACCAGGCGGCCAACGACACGGTCCGCACGCTGCACATCTCCGACGCCGAGGTGCACAAGCTGGCTTCCGCCGAGTGGGCGCAGGTCGTCGAGCTCGGCAAGACCAACGGCTTCCGCAACGCGCAGGCCTCGGTGCTCGCGCCGACCGGCACCATCGGCTTCATGATGGACTGCGACACGACCGGCATCGAGCCGGACTTCTCGCTGGTCAAGTTCAAGAAGCTCGTCGGTGGCGGCTCGATGCAGATCGTCAACCAGACGATCCCGCGTGCGCTGCGCAAGCTGGGCTACGACGCCGAGAAGGTGGAGGCGATCGTTGCCTACATCGCCGAGCACGGCCACGTCGTCGACGCTCCGGGCCTGAAGACCGAGCACTACGAGATCTTCGACACCGCGATGGGCGAGCGTTCGCTCAAGCCCATGGGCCACGTGAAGATGATGGCGGCCTGCCAGCCGTTCCTCTCGGGCGCGATCTCCAAGACGGTCAACCTGCCGGAGTCCGCTTCGGTCGAGGAGATCGAGCAGATCTACATGGAGTCGTGGAAGCTCGGCCTCAAGGCCACCGCGATCTACCGCGACAACTGCAAGGTCGGCCAGCCCCTGGCCGACGGTGGCGGCAAGGCCAAGAAGGACGCCGCTGACGCTGCCGACGCCGCGGATGCCGCCAAGGTCATCGAGAAGGTCGTGGAGAAGGTCGTCTACGCCCCGACCCGCAAGCGCCTCCCGAAGTCCCGCCTGGCCCGCACCACCTCGTTCACGGTGGCCGGTGCCCAGGGCTACATGACCTCGGGTGCGCACGACGACAAGACGCTCGGCGAGATCTTCCTCAAGCTCGGCAAGCAGGGCTCGACCCTGGCCGGCGTGATGGACGCCTTCTCGATCGCGGTCTCGATCGGCCTGCAGTACGGCGTCCCGCTGGAGACCTACGTCTCGAAGTTCACCAACCTGCGCTTCGAGCCCGCCGGCCTCACCGACGACCCGGACGTGCGCATGGCGCAGTCGATCATGGACTACGTCTTCCGCCGCCTGGCGCTGGACTACCTGTCCTTCGACGACCGCTCCGCCCTCGGCATCTACTCCGCCGAGGAGCGCCAGCGCCACCTCGAGACCGGCTCCTACGAGCCCCTCGAGGAGGACATCGGCAGCCCGTCCGAGCTGATCGACGCCCCGGTGGTTGAGGTGCGAGGAGCGCAAGCGACGAGCCTCGAAACCTCCGAGCCCACCGACGCCGAGATCGTCGAGGACCCGCTGGCCGGTGCCCCCGCCGTCGAGGTCAAGGTCGCCAAGACCACGGCCGAGCTCCTCGAGCAGCTCACCGGCACCGCCGTCGACAGCCCGCTGTGCCTCACCTGTGGCACGAAGATGCGGCCCGCTGGCTCGTGCTACGTGTGCGAAGGGTGCGGCAGCACCAGCGGCTGCAGCTGACAGCAAGGTCGTCGAGTAGCCCGAGCCGTTAGGCGAGGGCGTATCGAGACACACGAAGGCCCGGTCACCTCTTGCGAGGGGGCCGGGCCTTCGGCGTTGGGATCATTGGCCGAGATTGGATCAACCAGGTTGATCCGATCCCAGCCAATAACGGGCTGACGAGAAGCTAAAGCGTCACCGTGGGGTGGAAGTAGTCGAACAGTGCCGACTCGATCGGTTCGTCGAAACGCAACAGCATTTTCACGACAGGGAGCTGGTTACCCTTGCCGTCGGTCATCGTGGTGTCCTCGGCGTCGTACGCCGTTGGGCTACCGAGGTAGTAGAAGTCCTTGCCCTCGGCATCGTCCTTCTTCACGAACACGTGGAGGTCGAGTTCGTTGGCAGCAATGGCCCGCTCGACGGGGCTCTTGAGGTGCCGCTGGGACTTGGTGAACCACACCATCGTTGAGCGATCCACGATGGCGTCCTCGTAGGCGGTGCTCGCAGAGACGTCATCAGCCTTGTGGAGGGTGACGAAGATCGGGCAGACGCCTTGGGCCATGTCGGCCTTGTAGCCGTAGATCGTTGATGTCCACTTCCGAGGGAGGGACAGGAGTCGCGTGGCTTCCTTGCGGCCGTACTGCATTCCCGGGGTGAACGGGACGTCGCGTCGATACCGGTCGCTGACTAGCGCGATGCCCGTCTTGAGGATGTCGGCCACAGCGTTGCGGAAAGTCTTGTTGCCCTCGTAGGCGGCGACGACGTCAGCCCTGAGACGAACGTCGTCCCCCGTGCGTTCGACGACGCCCCGCGTGTAGCGCTTCAAGTCCGCCTCAGCGTGGTGGGCCAGAGTGAACGTGTCGACGGCACCCTCGACAACGGCGCGAGTCGACGGCAAGCCTTCGTCGGCGCATACCTCGCGAAGTCGTTGGATCGACGATGGTCCGTCGAGCAGAGTGCGAAGGATGACGAACTCATGCAAGCGCCGGGCGGTGAGTACCTCGTGGCTCAGTAGCCCAAGCGCGCGGTCTTCGGTGTCGGTGAATCCGTGATCCTCGCCCAGAGTGGCCTTGAGCAGTGCAGGAAAGTGAGCGCGATCAGTCGCGAGGAGAACGGGGTCGACGGACTCGAACCGGTAGAAGTCCCAAAGCTCCGGCAGCCCGCCCACACGGTTACTCATCCCTGTGATGGCAACCTTCAAGCGAGCCGCGTTGTTCAGGGTGGTGTCGCCAATGGACTGGAGCACCCGTTCTTGCGAGACCTTGTCGAAGCGCACGCTGGAGAGTCCAGGCAGAACGCCCGTCTCCTCGGCCGCGATCAGGTTCTTGCGCAGCGATTCCTTGTTGAGGGACTCGTCGCCGAACAGTGCGATCGGGATGAGGAAGTTGTTGGCGTAGTTCCCGATCACATCGATGACGACGAGGTACTCCTTGCCGTCGGCCTTGCGAAGCCCGCGGCCGAGTTGCTGGACGAAGACAATCGCTGACTGCGTCTGGCGAAGCAGGATCACCTGGTTGACCGAGGGGATGTCGACCCCTTCGTTGAAGACGTCGACCGTCAGGATGTAGTCGATGGCGCCACGTTCGAGTTCCTCGACCACGTGCTCTCGGTAGGGAATCGAGTCCGTACCTGTCAGCGCGACCGTGCGAAGTTGTTTCCCTCGCAGAGTGCGTTGGTTCAGGGCCTGAGCTAGGGCGTGGGCTTCATCCTTGCGGCTGCAGAAGATCAGGCCTCGTGGTGCGACACCTGCCTGGCCGTACTTGGTGATGGCTTCGAGCAGGTGGTCGACGCGCTCGGGAGTGATGAGGAACGCGAGATCGGAGTCCGCGGTTGCGGTCGTTCCGTCGTCGAGGGTGACGTCCGCGACGCCGTAGTAGTGGAACGGACTCAGCATGTCTGCCTCGAGAGCGTGAGTCAGACGAATCTCGTACGGCACGTTGTAGTCGAAGAGTTCGTAGACGTTGAAGCCGTCGGTGCGCTCGGGAGTCGCGGTCATGCCGAGCAGGAACTCTGGCTGGAAGTAGTCGATGACGCGACGGTGGGAGATGGCACCGGCACGGTGTGCTTCGTCAACGATCACGTAGTCGAAGGCGTCGGGTGCGAGAGCCGCGAGAACGTCGGGTTGAGACAGGGTCTGAACGGTCGCGAAGGTGTAGCGCCGGTCGGTCTGCTTTGAGGTGCCGGAGAGCTTGCCGTAGTCGGACGGAGGTCCGCCGAGTACCCGCTGATACTCGTGGATCGTGCGATCCAGGATCTGCTCACGGTGCACGATGAACAGCATTCGACGCGGATTGAACGCGCGGACATCAAGAGCTGACAGGATCGTCTTGCCCGTCCCCGTGGCGGAGATGATGATCGCTCGCGACTCGCCTTTGCGTCGAACATCCGCGATCTCAGCAAGTGCGTCACGCTGCATCAGGTTCGGGACAACGCCGCGATGCGGTTCGACCTCGTCAATGGTCGATGCGGACACATCGAGCGGCGCTCGATGCGGGCGGGGGCCCGGCGCGACGAACGACGCGGCGTACTGCTCGATCCATTCGGGCGTCAGAGGGATCGATTCGGCGAGTTGGTCGTCGATCAGTCGTCGGACCTGGGCGGCTAGGTCGCTCCCCGTTGCTGCCGACACCTTGAGATTCCACTCATGGTTCTTGACGAGCGCACTCTCCGTGAGGTTCGAGCTGCCGACCATCGCGGTGACCCCATCCGCGTGATCAAAGATGTAGCCCTTGGGGTGGAAGGCGCTCGCGCGGTGCAGGCGCACGTCGACGCCGTAGTCGGCAAGGGTGAGGAGCTCGGCGAAGGCCTCAGGACGGTTGAAGCCCAGATAGTCGGACGTGACAATTCGCCCTGTTCCGCCAAACTCGAAAATCTCTTGCTTCAACAGGGCGATGGCGCGAGGGGAGACAAAGGCGACCGAGAAGAGGAAGCCCGAAGCTCGCTTCAGTTCGTCTCGCAGTACGCGGAGCACGGACTCGCTCTCGCCGTTGAGCACCATCTGGGGATGGTGTTGGCGAGGCGCGACCACGTCGCCACCGAGATAGCCGAACTGGACGTCGAGGGCCAACTCCTTGTGCCAGCCGATGTCACTCATCGATCGGCCAACTCCGCCTGGATCTTCTCGACGGCGGGAATGTCGGCGGGTGCCCAATCCAACTCGGAGAGCCTGGACGGCGAGCGCCACTCGACGGCCGCGTGTTCGGTCAGACTCGGGGTGCCGTCGATAAGTTCGCAGTAGAACGTGGTGAGCGTGACGATGCCGAAGTCGTACTCGTGGGTGGTCGAAACGACCTCCTCGCCGACGCGGACCTGGCATTCGAGCTCTTCGTCAATCTCGCGCTCGAGCGCGTGACGGGGAGTCTCGCCTGGTTCGATCTTGCCGCCGGGGAACTCCCACATGCCGGCGAGAGCGCCGTCGCCGCGCTGGGCACACAGAACGTCACCGTCCCTGACGATGACCGCCCCGACAACGTTGATCTGCTTCTTGGCGACCGGTTGCTCCACGTGCCGAAGCTTAGGGGTGGGGCCGATAGAAACATCTCCTTTGAGCGCAGCCTGGCGGCCTGGGCCAAAGCACGGCGACTCACGGCTGATGATTCACTCGGATCCGCGCGCTCGCCCCACCCGATGCGTCATGCCAGTCCTGACGATCCGCTGCGGAATCGCCTGCCGCCAGCCGATGATCGGGGCATGACCCAGGAGACGGTGGTGAACCGGTGGAAGCGGTACGGCAAGGACCGCCTCTACGTGTCTGTGCCTGTCGAGGGTGGTGACGATCTCAAGGTTGGATGGTGGGATCTCCTCTCTGACGAGGCTCACCCCGAGAACCCGGCACACGCCGCTCTACTCTCGTCCGCAGTCGCCTCGTGGCGACAGCAGAATGGCGGTGAGAACTCTCCGGTGCCGTCGACGCGGGCGACGTCTGTAGAGCCGTCCGCTCCGGCGGAACCGTTACCTGTTGCCGCTCCCGCTTCAGTGCTGGACGCAACGGCGAGGCCCTGGCGCGACCTGTCCGAGAACCGCGCCGGGGCAGCGGCCCGGGAGCAGGCCTTGTCTAGACGCGCCGCAGCGCCGGTCAAGACAACACTCGCTCGGGTGCTCGGCGTCCACACCGACGAGCGCGCGTGGCGTATCGGCGCCCACGGCGAAGAACTTGTGGCAACCCAACTCAACAAGGCAGCAATCAGAGACCCGCGCTGGCGATTCCTTCACGCCATCCCCGTTGGCAATCGAGGATCCGACATCGACCATCTCCTCATCGGACCCGGAGGAGTGTTCACCGTTAACGCAAAAAACCACCCCGGAGCCAAGATCTGGGTCGGCGGTAACACGCTCATGGTCAATGGCGCGAAGACTCAACACATCCGCAACGCCCGCTACGAAGCCCAACGGGCATCGAAGTTTCTCACTCAAGCCTGCGGTTTCCCGGTCCACGTTGACGGCCTTGTAGTCACCGTCAATGCAAGAGACGTCGTCATCAAGGCCCAACCCGAGGGCGTCTCCGTCACGTGGCGCAAGAACGTCTCGACGTGGCTGCTCAACCACGGAGACGTTCTCAGCGATGAGGCCATCAGTGCCATTTACGAGATGGCCCGCCGCTCCACCACTTGGACCGGCGCCCATCCATAGCGTGCGGCCATCGGAGGCGTGAGCACAGCGCCGCCGGGTTCGGCCGCAGCCACGACGACCCGCTACGTCCCGAGGTGCCGCTTCACGAGCTCGACAGCCGGCTCGTCCGCCGGCGCCCACTCGAGGTCATCGAGCTCATCCGGCGGGAGCCACAGCAACGCCGCATGCTCGGTCGCGGTCGGCGTACCGTCGAGAAGGTCGCAGTAGAACGTCGTGAGGGTGATGACGCCGAAGGCGTACTCATGCGTCGTGGCGGTCACCTTGGCGCCGACCTTGATCCGGCAGCCGAGTTCTTCGAGGATCTCGCGTTCGAGTGCGTGGCCCGCGGACTCGCCGGGTTCGATCTTGCCGCCGGGGAACTCCCACAGGTCGCCGGTCTCGCCGCCCGGTGCGCGCCGGGCGCACAGCACCAGGCCGTCGCGGACGATGACCGCGCCGACGACCTTGTAGTGCTTCTTCGCGGAGGGCGTCATGGGACGTGAGCCTAGGGTGCGCCCGCCCGTGCCCTCCGCCAGAAATGACGAAGGCCCGGACTTCCGCGTGGGGAGCCCGAGCCTTCGACAGCTTCAGCGGCGTTCTTCGACCACCGTGTGGCGACTGCGCTGCTGGTTCACGATCAGCGACACCACGATGGCCAGGATGCCGACGGCCAAGAGGATGCCGCCGAGTGCCGAGTCGTCGATGAACGACATGTCGATCGTCACGACGTCGAGCAGCAGGATCAGCCCTGCCGCGATGAGCACGATGCCCAGTCCGATAGCCATGATTTGCTCCTTCGATCAGAGTTGTTGAGGACGAGAAGTCAGTTGAAGATCGAGACGCCGCCGGGGCCGACGAGGAGGCCCACGACGATCAGCAGGGCGCCGTACAGGATCCGTCCCTTGACGAGCGAGACGACGCCAGCGATGACCAGGACGACCGCGATCAACCACAAGATGGTGAGCATGAGAACTCCAATCGATTCCTTCGGCTCCTTCGCCGAATGACCTTCGATACCCCAGAACCCCCATTCCATACGGGTTCTGTGCACACTGGCGGCATGGTCTCGTTGAAGTACGCCGTGGTCGAACGCGAACGCCGGTTCCTGGTCGCTGCGCTTCCCGAGGGAGTGGGGGAGACCTGGGAGATCGAGGACCGGTACGTCGACGGGAGCCGCCTCCGGCTTCGGGAGGTACGACGACCCGACGGCACCATCGTGCGCAAGCTCGGGCACAAGGTGCGCCTTGGCGACAGCCCGGCCGAGGTCGCGTGCACGTCGCTCTACCTCGACGACGCCGAATGGACCCTGCTCCTCTCGAGCCTGCCGGGAAGGACGCTGCGCAAGCGGCGGCACCACGTCCACCGCGACGGGTGGCACGTCGTCGTCGACGAGCTCGAGGACGGCACGCTGCTCGCCGAGATCGATGACGGCGACCACGAACCCCGGCCAGTTCCGGTCTGGCTCGACGTTCTCGAGGACGTCAGTGGCGACGAGGCGTGGACCGGCGCCGCGCTCGCGCGCGGGGACAGCTGACGATTCCGCCCCTGGGAGGACGACAGCGCCTGCCCCAGCCGCGAAGATCGACCCATGCGACTTCCTGGAGCCATCGTCCGGCCGCTGATCAAGTCGGGCAAGAAGCCGATGAACGCCATGCGCGCGCCCGAGGCGATGACCGTCCTGGACCGGCCGGTGCAGCACACCGACTTCTCGTCCCTCGACGGTCACGTCCACGTGCTGCTGGTGACCTACAAGCGCGACGGGACGCCCATTCCGTCGCCGGTGTGGTTCGCCCGCGACGGCGAGACGCTCTATGTCTGGACCGAGATCAACGCCTTCAAGGCCAAGCGGATCCGCAACGATCCGCGCGCGCTCCTCGCCCCCTGCGATGCCCGCGGCGTCCCTGAGGGTGATCCGATCGCCGCGCGCGGCCGGGTCCTCACCGACGAAGCAGACCGGCAGCGCGCCGCGAAGGTGATCCGCGGCCAGTGGGGGATCGGCCGCCGGATCTTCGAGCTCGTGTCGCGCCCGCTCACCGACGTGCACTACCTCGCCTTCGAACCGGCGCCGAAGGACTGACTTCGCCGTTCCCCTGACAGGGTCGGACCCTGGCCGTACGTTCCGCACATGCGCCGCCACCCCCTGCTCCTCGCGGTGGCGATCGTCGCGCTGGTCTTCGTGCTGTTCCGCGTGTTCGGCGATGCCAGTGCCAGGCCCCACAACGAGGTCCAGCAGGTCCAGCCCAAGGACGGCCGCACGCTCGTCGTCACGCACGTCGTCGACGGCGACACCGTCGACCTCGACAACGGCGAGACCGTGCGTCTCGTCGGGATCGACACCCCGGAGCGTGGTGAGTGTGGCTACGACGAAGCCCGGGACGCGCTCGTCGACCTGGTCGACGGCAAGCGGATCACCCTCGGCGCCTCCGACGAGGACCGCGACCGCTACGACCGGTTGCTGCGGTACGTCGACGTCGGCAAGGTCGACGCCGGCCTGCAGCTGATCAAGCAGGGGCTCGCGATCGCGCGCTACGACTCCCGCGACGGCTACGGCCGCCACCCGCGCGAGGACCGCTACGTCAAGGCCGACCGGGCCAGCCCGCCCTCGGTCTGCGGCTAGCCTCGCCACCGTGGCCAGCAACACCGACGACGTCGTACGACGCGCGCGCTCCCTGCTCGGCCGCACCTTCACCGCCCACGACGTCACGATCCGGATCACCGAGGTCGAGGCGTACGGCGGCCGCGAGGACCCCGCCTCCCATGCCTTCACCCGCACCCCGCGCTCGGAGGTGATGTACGGACCGCCCTGGCGGCTCTACGTCTACCGCTCCTACGGCATCCACTACTGCGCCAACGTCGTCACCGGACCCACCGAGATCGGGGCCGCGGTGCTGCTGCGGGCAGGGGAGGTGGTCGACGGAATCGACCTCGCCCGGGCCCGCCGCAACGACGCCCCCGACCACCAACTGGCACGAGGACCGGGCAACCTCGCCCAGGCGCTCGCCATCACGCTCGACGACCTCGGCACCGACCTCCTGGCCCCCGGTGCCGTCGCCCTCGGGCCGGAGGTACGCCACCGGCACCGCATCGAGGCCGGCCCGCGCGTCGGCGTCTCCAAGGCGGCCGACGTGCCCTGGCGGTTCTGGCTCGCGGGCGAGGCCAGCGTGTCGTCGTACCGCCGGAGCCCGCGCGCGCCGGCCCTCACGCCGACGCCCACTAAAGTTCGGCCGTGACCTTTGAGAACGTGACCCTGGACCCGCAGGCCAACATCTACTTCGACGGCAAGTGCGTCAGCCACACCTTCCACCTCGCCGACGGCACGAAGAAGTCGGCCGGCGTGATCTTCCCGGCACAGCTCAACTTCGGCACCGCTGCGCCCGAGGTGATGGAGCTCAACGCCGGCGCCTGCCGGATCCGCCTGGCCGGCTCCGAGGAGTGGACCGAGTACGCCGCCGGCGAGTCCTTCAGCGTCCCCGGCGACTCGTCCTTCGACATCGAGGTCACCGAGACGCTGGGGTACGTCTGCCACTACGGGTGACATCGTGGGGCGGGTGATGCAACCCGCCGGGACCTCCCACTCGTGTAGGGGACATGAGACCGACGCCGCGTGACGCGGAGTTCGAAGAGTTCGTACGACGACGCCGCTCCCACCTCCTGGGTACGGCGACCGTCCTGACCGCCGGCGACCACTACCTGGCCGAGGACCTCGTCCAGGGCACCCTGGTGCGCCTGTACCTCGCCTGGGGCCGGGCCACGAAGCGCGGCGGCGTCGACGCCTATGCGCGACGGGTCCTGGTCAACGCCTTCATCGACCACCGCCGCCGACCCATGGTGGCGAAGGAGAAGGTGACCGGCGAGCTGCCGGATCGGGCCGGCCCGTCGGCCGAGGAGCCGATCGACGCGGAGCTGCTCGCCGCGCTGAGCGCGCTGCCGGCCCGGATGCGGGCGGCCGTCGTACTGCGCCACGTCGTCGACCTCAGCGTCGAGGACGCGGCCGACGCGCTCGGCTGCAGCGAGGGCACGGTCAAGAGCCAGACGGCTCGCGGCCTGGCCAAGCTCCGCGACGTCCTGCCCGACCCCAGCACCGTCCCCAGCACCCCGCACACCCCCCACGAAGGAGACGCATCATGACCGACCTCGACCTCACCGATCGCCTGCGCAAGCTCAACGACCTCGACCCGGCGATCACCGACGACATCGTCAAGCGCGACGTGCTCCGTGGTCGCGGCGCCGCCCGTCGTCGTACCGTCCGGATGGGCGTGGCCGGCCTCGGCATTGCCGCCGTCGCTGCCGTCGGCGTGACCGTGGCGATCAACGCCGACCAGGACCGCGCGCCGGTGATCGCCCAGGACTCCACCGACAACACCGACGACCAGGTCCAGGCCGGCGACCTCGAGCTGGTCAACTACACCGGCGCCCAGGAGCCCGGCTTCGTGATCACCAAGGTGCCCGAGGGCTTCGTGCTCGAGGGTGCCGGGCCGTTCAACCTCAACATCGCCCGGCCCGACAACCTGACCGGACTCGACGTCTTCGTCGACAAGGTCACCGTGATGCTCGAGTCGTCCTCGGTCACAGGCGCTCCGGAAGGCACGCCGGTCAAGGTCGGCGACCTCGACGGGTGGCTGCGCGACAGCGACGAGGCCAAGGCACTGACCTACATCGACGGCACCCACCGTGTCGTGGTCCAGGTCTGGAACTCGCTCGGCCTCACCGACGACCAGATCATCGAGTTGGCCGAAGGCGTCACCGTGACCGCGGAGGCGCAGGCCGGCGTCGGCTGACCTGCGCCCCTCGGTAGGTCACGCCACCTCGGCCAGCTCCGGTTCCGGAGCGGTCGGGGTGGTGGCGTCTGCAGTCCGCCGGTCGAGGACCAGGCCGGCAACGGCCACCGCGGCGCCGACCGCGCAGACTGCGGCGGCGAAGCCGAGTCCCGGTCGGTAGGCGTCGAGCACGTCGGCGGCTGATGTCGCCCCTTCGGCGCCCGACGTGACGATGGCGGTGGTCACGGCCAGCACGATCGCCGCCCCGACCTGCATCGAGGTCTGCAGCACGCCCGCGGCGAGACCCTGCTCGTCGTCATCGATGCCGCTGGTGGCCTGGATGTTGATGGCAGGGAAGCCCACCCATCCGATGCCGATGAGGAGCAGTGCGGGCAGCAGCATGCCGACGTACGACGGCGAGGTGTCCAGGCGCAGCACGAACATCAGGTAGCCGATCGCCATCACCGTCATCGTCACGGCGATGATCGGGCCGGTGCCGAAGCGGCCGACGAGCTTGTCGGAGTAGATCGCCGACAGGGTGACCATCAGGCCGATCGGCAACAGGGCGAGCGCGAGCTCGAGCGGGCTCCAGCCCAGGTCCTCCTGGAGGAACAGGGTGACGATGAACTGCCAGCTGAAGTACGAACCACCGACCGCGACGATCGCGATGCTCGCGCGCACCAGGGTCGACTTGCGCAGGATGCCGAGCCGGATCAACGGGTGGGCGATGCGCTGCTCGATCGCGACGAAGGCGGCGAACAGGACGGCCACGGCGACGAACGAGCCGACCGTGCGGGCCGATGCCCAGCCGGCTTCGGGTGCCGAGACGACCGTGTAGACGAGGAGCAGCATCGCCGCACCGGAGGTGATCGCACCGAGCACGTCGTGGCCGCCCTCGGCGACCGCCTTGTCGCGGGGGACCAGGAAGTACGCCGCCACCAGCGCCAGCAGCGCGATGGGCACCGGCAGCAGGAACGTCCAGCGCCAGCCGACGCCGGTCATCAGGCCGCCGAAGAGCAGCCCGGACGAGTAGCCGCCCGCACCGAACACGGTGTAGATCGACAGCGCCTTGTTGCGGGCCGGTCCCTCGGCGAAGTTGGTGGTGATGATCGACAGGCCGGTCGGTGCGGTGAACGCAGCGGCGAGGCCCTTGATGAAGCGGGTCGCGATGAGCAGCGGGCCCGAGCTGACGAAGCCGCTGAGCAGCGACGCCACGGCGAAGACCGCGAGCGCGATCAGGAAGACCTTGCGGCGACCGAGCAGGTCGGCGGTGCGGCCACCGACGAGGAGCAGGCCGCCGTACCCGAGGACGTAGCCGCTGATCAGCCACTGCAGCGTCGAGGTCGACAGGTCGAGCTCGGCGCCGATGGACGGCAGTGCGACTCCGATCATGGAGACGTCGAGGCCGTCGAGGAAGAGCACGATGCACAGGGTCATCAGGAGGGCCCAGGTGCGGGTGGACCAGCGGATCGCGCTGATCGTGGAGGGTGGATTGGAGGTTGTCGAGGACATGCCGAGAAGGGTTTCATGCACGTGCATTGAATGCAAGCGCAAATAATGTGTTTGCATGAATGTAACCTGCTGGCTAGGATGCAGCCGTGTCGAAGGTCCGCGCTCCGCAAGCACCCGTCGCCGAATGGCGCGCGTTGCTGGACCGCCACGCAGTCGTGAGCTGTGCGCTCGAGAAGGCGATGCAGGATCGCCACGGCATCGGGCTCAGCGAGTTCGAGACGCTGGACCGGATCGTCGACGCCAACTGCGGCAAGTACCGCATGGCCGAGCTCGCCCAGGACATCCACCTCAGCCAGAGCGCGCTGTCGCGCGCGATCACCCGGCTCGAGAAGGACGGCCTGGTCTCGCGGTCGACCTGCGACGACGACCGCCGCGCCGTCTTCGTCTGCCTGACCGACCAGGGTCGTCAGGTGTACGACGACGCCCTGCCCACGCACCGCGAGGTGCTGAGCAACAGCTGGGACTAGAGGCCGCTCGGGTCGTCCGGGACGTCGACGGAGTGGGACTGCAGCACCTCGAGCGGGATGAGCTCGAGCGCCCGCTCGTTGGTCGACGCGAGCACGATCGGAGCCGCGGCTCCGTCGTCGTACGCCTGCAGCCAGCGGGCTGCGACCACGCACCACCGGTCACCGGGGTGCAGGCCCGCGAACTGCCACTGCGGACGCGGCGTCGACAGGTCGTTGCCGACGGCCATCTGGTGCGCCAGGAACTCCTCGGTCATCACCGCGCACACCGCGTGCAGCCCGACGTCCTGCGGCCCGCACGAGCAGTTGCCGTCGCGGTAGAACCCGGTCATCGGATCGGTCCCGCAGGGCTGGAGGTCGCCACCGAGGACGTTGCGCTCGCTCATGAGTCACCCGATCGGCGCAGGATGCGGGTGAACCGGGTGTGGTTCGCCGCGGCGTTGCTCAACAGGATCACCAGCAGTCCGAGCACGGAGTAGAGGCCGAGCACCACGAACGGTGCCGACGTCGACGCGTCGGGGAAGTAGAGCGCGTCGCGGGCGACCGTCGCCCCCGCCCCCGGCGGCAGCAGCTGGCCGATCGTATGGCCGAAGCGCGGGAGCATCTCCGGTGCGATCGACGACCCGGAGATGATCAGGCCGACGGTGAAGTAGAGGCCGCCGATCAGGGACCCGGCCGGCCCGATGAGGGCGACGAATGCGGCGGTCGAAGCGGTCACCGCGAGCGAGATCAGGGCCAGGCCCCAGAACAGCGTGAAGTGGTCGGCGCCGTCACCGACCCCGAACAGCGACATCGCCAGCAGGCCCACGCCCGACGACAGCAGTGCGTACGCCACCAGCAGGGCCGCGTGCCCCAGGCCGCGCAGCGTCGACTGCTCGGTCCTGCCCCGCAGCCGTCCGAGCGCGAGCGACGCGATGGACCCGCCCAGGCACAGCGCCTGGATGACGAAGCCCAGCGAGCTGCCGCCGCTGTCCTCCTTCGGCAGTGGTACGACGTCCGTCACCGGTGGCGGCGTCGTGAGGGCCGCGAGCGTGGCGACCGGGACGGCGGCACCGGCCGCGGTGAGGGACTCGACCTGCGAGGCGATCTCGTCCTGGTAGGCCGCGGTGTACTTCGCCTTGAACAGGTTGGCCACCGACGGGGACGCCGCGGAGGCGACGTAGAGCGTGGGGGACTGTCCCTCGAACGCAACGCCGCCGTAGGCCTTGCGTTCGCGGATCGCCTGCGTCAGCGCGGCCGCGTCGTCGTACGGCTCGACCTTGAAGGCGCCGTCGGCCTCGAGCTGCTCGGTCAGCTGGTCCTGCTGGGCCTGGCTGCCGACGATGCCCATGGGCAGCTCGTTGGGGGACGGCGAGTGCGCCATCGCCAGGTAGTAGATCCCGAGGACCAGCTGGATCAGCGCGCCGACCAGTGCGATGGCGATGCCGACGCGCGAGATCGCGCGCAGGGTGGTGGGAGCAGTGGAGGTTTCGCTCATGACACCAGCATGGCGCGTCTCGATACGCGCTCGCCTTGCGGCTCGCGCTACTCGACGACCTTGGTGCTCAGCAGCCGTTGTCGCAGACGCCCGTGGACGGGAGCGCCATGAAGCAGGTCGGGCAGATCTTGAAGACGACGTCCGACTTGGCCGGCTTGGCCGGGGTGCGGGGCACGGCGGCCTTCGTGGCGCGGGGCGCGCGGGGTGCCTTGACGGGCACGACCTTCTCGACCGGGGTCGGGACCTCGACGACCGGCGCGACCCAGCCCGGCGGGGGCGGGTCGGTGATCCCGAAGCGGGCGAGCACGGCGCGGGCCGAGGTGGTCGGCTGGTGCTTGGGCCGGGTCTCGATGTCGAACGACGAGGACGCGCCCTCGAGGAAGGTCTGGGCGTCCGGGTTCAGCGTCGGGGGCAGCTCGCGGTGGCGCCAGCGCTGAGGCGTCTGGCCGCGCTGGTTGACGGCGACCAGGTCGGGGCGGTCCCACGCGATGAGGGTCCAGTCGTCGCGGTGGCTGGTGGCCCAGACCGCGATCGGGCGGTCACCCGCGTCGGCCGCGGCACGCAGGGCGATGCGCTCCGGGTTGGAGAACCGGCCCTTCACGTGCAGCACGCCCGGGAGCACCTCCTCGACGGTGTGCTCCTCGGCCTTGATGAGATCAATCAGGTCAGCAAGTTCCGGCGTGTTCTCCATGGCTCAACCGACATTAGTCGAATCCGGGCCACCACCCTCATCGGTGTCGACATTCACCACCGCATCGGTGGCCTCCTCGATGATCGCCGCCATGGCGGCCCGGGCCGCGGTGGCGTCGCCCGAGCGCACCGCGCGGGCCACTTCGACGTGCAGGTCGATGGCCTCGTCCTTGGGGTTCGTGGGCATCAGGTGGTGGTGGGTGCGGCCGGTGAGGACCTCGGCGACGACGCCGTCGAGGGCGGCCAGCATCTCGTTGCCGGACGCCTCGAGCACGATCTGGTGGAACAGGACGTCAGCTTCGAGGAAGGCCTCGAGGTCGCCGGAGCGCCCGTGGACGACCATGTCGCTGGCCGCGGCCGACAGCGCACCGCACTGCTCGGGCGTGGCCCGGATGGCGGCGAGTCCGGCTGCGACGGGCTCGAATCCGCTGCGCAGCTCGCCCAGGGAGCGGAGCTGGGCAACGCGGTCGTCCGACTCGAGGCGCCAGCGGATCAGCCGCGGGTCGAAGACCTGCCACGACGTCCGCGGTTGCACGGTCAGGCCGACCCGCTGTCGCGAGGCGACCATGCCCATCGAGGCGAGCACCCGGACCGCCTCGCGCGACACGGAGCGACTGACGTCGTACTCGCTGTCGATGGTGTCGAGGGTCAGCACCGTGCCGGCGGCCAGGGTGCCGCTGACGATCCGCTGCCCGAGGGCATCGAGCACGTTGTCGTGCAGCGCGGTGCGAGCCATCGTTCCTCCAATAATCAGATTTATTGGGTCAAGGTCTTGATAAAACCAGATTAATCATCGCACACTGTGACGGCCAACACATCAGGACACGTCCGCAGGAGGCGACATGACCAGCATGAACCCGCAGGCCGTCGGGCAGGTCGTCGTGATGGGCGTGTCCGGATCGGGCAAGTCCACCGTCGGCGCGGCGCTCGCGCAACGCCTCGGGGTGCCGTTCGCGGACGCCGACGACTTCCACCCGCTCGCCAACATCGCGAAGATGACCGCCGGCCACGCGCTCGACGACGCCGACCGCCACCCCTGGCTGGAGGCGATCGGGGAGTGGCTCGCCCGGCACGCGCAGGGTGGCGTGATCAGTTGCTCCGCGCTCAAGGTCGCCTACCGCGACCAGCTCCGCGCGCACGCCCCGCGCACCGCGTTCGTCCACCTGCACGGGTCGCGTGAGGTCATCGCGCGGCGCCAGGCCAGCCGGCCAGGTCACTTCATGCCGGCCTCGTTGCTCGACTCGCAGTTCGACACGCTCGAACCGCTCGGGAGCGATGAGGCCGGCCTCGTCATCAATGTCGACCAGGACGTCGACGCCATCGTCCAGGAATACGTCGACCGCACCGCGGCACCGACCGACTGAGGAGAACCACCCCATGTCCGCTCATCTCGTCCTCGCCGCCGGCACCGACCTCGTCGATCCGGTCGCGTCCGAAGGCCGCCTGCTCGCCGCGGCCCTGCTCGGCATCGGCGTCATCGTCGCGCTGATCATCGTCGGCAAGATCCACCCGTTCCTCGCCCTCACCGCAGGCGCCATCACTGTCGGCATCACGGCCGGGGTCAGCGTGGAGGTCGCGCTGGCCAGCTTCACCGGCGGCTTCGGGACCACGGCCGCCGGGGTCGGCATCCTGATCGCGCTCGGAGCGATGTTCGGCAAGATCCTCGCCGACAGCGGGGGAGCCGACCAGATCGTCGACACGATCATCCGGCACGCCTCGCCCCGCGCCCTGCCGTGGGCGATGGCGCTGGTCGGCGCGATCATCGGGCTGCCGATGTTCTTCGAGATCGGCCTGGTCCTGCTGATGCCGGTGATCTACCTCGTGGCCCGCCGGTCCGGCCAGTCGCTGGTCACCATCGGCATCCCCGCGCTCGCCGGCCTCTCCGCCATGCACGGCCTGGTGCCGCCGCACCCCGGCCCGCTCACGGCGATCGACTACCTCGGCGCCGACCTCGGCACCACCCTCGCCCTCGGCGTCGCAGTCGCCATCCCGACGGTGATCATCGCGGGCCCGGTCTTCGGTCTCGTCGGGCGGTACGTCGACGTGGCGGTGCCCGAGCGGTTCGACGCCCCGGAGCGCGAGTTCGACCGCCGACCGAGCTTCGTCGTGACGCTCGCGTCCGTGCTGCTGCCCGTGGTGCTGATGATGGGCAAGGCGATGGCCGACATCTTCATCGACGACGCGACCGCCCCGCTGCGCCGTACCCTCGACGTGCTCGGCACCCCGCTGATCGCCCTCGCGATCGCCGTCGTGGTGGGCATGTTCACCCTCGGCTTCGGGTCGGGCATGGGACGCGACGGTGTCGCGAAGTCGCTCGAGTCCTCGCTGCCCGGGGTGGCCGGCATCCTGCTGATCGTCGCGGCCGGTGGTGGCTTCAAGCAGTCCCTGGTCGACACCGGGATCGGCACGATCGTGGCCGAGCGGGTCGCCGACTCGAACATCTCCGTCCTGCTGCTGGCGTGGTTCGTCGCCGTACTCATCCGGCTCGCGACCGGCTCCGCCACGGTCGCCACCGTGACGGCCTCCGGACTCCTCGCACCGTTGACCACGCAGCTCTCCAGCGGTGAGGTCTCCCTGATGGTGCTGGCGATCGGCGCCGGCTCGGTGTTCTTCTCCCACGTCAACGACGCCGGCTTCTGGCTGGTGAAGGAGTACTTCGGGATGAGCGTCGGGCAGACCCTCAAGACCTGGTCGGCGATGGAGACGCTGCTGTCGGTGACCGGACTGGTCTTCGTGCTCGCGCTCAACCTCGTGATCTGACTGGACACGTCGGGGAGGATGGAGGGGTGAGCGATCCCCTCATCCTCCTCGTCTCCGCCGACGAGATCGACGTCCTGACCGAGCAGTTCCGTCGCTACGAGCACGACTACGACGTCCGCGCCGCCACCACGGCCACCCAGGCGAGCAGCGCGCTGCGGGCAGCGGTCGACAGCGGGCAGGCGGTCGCGATGATCGTCACCGAGTCCGAGCTGTCGGACCAGGACGTGCTGATGGCGATGCACGAGTGGCGCACGCTCGTCCCGACCGCGCGCCGCGTCGTCGCGATCCCGATCTCGCGCTTCGCCAGCGACTCGGTGACCCTCCGGCCGTACCTGCAGAAGGGCAAGTTCGACACCTACCTCATGCTGCCGCAGGGCCGACGCGACGAGGAGTTCCACTACGCCATCGTCGAGCTGCTGAGCGACTGGGGCGCCACCGTGGCCGCGTCGGTGATCGACACCGTCCGGCTGATCACGCCCGACAGCTCGCCGCTGGCCCTGGCCATCCGCGACTTCCTGGACCGCACCGGCTTCCCGCACCGCACCTACCCGCCCGACAGCCCGCAGGGCCAGGAGGCGATTGCGCTCTACGACGGCACGCCGACGTACCCGTTGGTCCACCTGTCCTCGCGGCCCTTCGCCGAGCACCCGATCATCGCGCCGACCTCGGTCCGCGAGCTCGCGGCCCTGATCTACGGGCGCCCGTCGGACATCGAGGTCGACACGGTCGTCGACCTGGCCGTCGTGGGCGCCGGTCCGGCCGGCCTGGCGGCCGCCGTGTACGGCGCTTCGGAGGGCCTGAGCACGATCGTGCTCGAGTCCGAGGTGATCGGTGGCCAGGCCGGCACCAGCTCGATGATCCGCAACTACCTCGGCTTCCCCCGCGGCATCTCCGGGATGCGGCTGGGGCAGCGTGCCCGGGTCCAGGCGATCCGCTTCGGGGCCCGCTTCTTCACCGGCTGGCCGGTCGAGGAGCTGGTGCCCGGCGTCGACGGCGCCCCGCACACCCTCGTCACCGCCGGCGGATCGGTGCGGGCCCGCGCCGTGATGGTCGCCTCGGGCGTCGCCTATCGCCGCCTCGGCGTCGCACCGCTCGAGGACCTCGTCGGCGCCGGCGTGAACTACGGCGCCGCGATGACGGCAGCGCGCGAGATGGAGGAGCGCGACGTGTACGTCGTCGGCGGCGGCAACTCCGCCGGCCAGGCTGCCGTCCACCTGGCCCGCTTCGCCCGCTCGGTCACGATCCTGATCCGCCGCGAGGACCTGGCCGCCACGATGTCGCGCTACCTCATCGACGAGATCGAGTGGAACCCGCGGATCAGCGTGCGGTCGTGCACCGAGATCATCGACGGCGGCCCCGACGACAGCGGCCAGCTCGGCTGGCTGCAGCTGTGCGACGTCCGCACCCGGGTCGAGGAACGCGTGGACGCGGGCGGGCTGTTCCTGCTGATCGGTGCAGCGCCGCACTGCGACTGGCTGCCCGACGACGTACGACGTGATGGCCACGGGTTCGTCCTGACCGGGCGCGACGTACCCACCGAGTGCTGGGTCGACGACCTGCCGCCGGAGAACCTCGCGACCTGCGTCCCGGGCATCTTCGCCGCCGGCGACATCCGGTCGGGCTCGATGAAACGGGTCGCCTCGGCCAGCGGTGAGGGCGCGTCGGCGGTGTCGCTGGTCCACGAATACCTCGAGGGACTTCGGGTACCTGCGGCTCCATGACCACTGCCATCGACCTGGGCCGCCCCACCTCGGGTGACGTCCTCGACCTGATCACCGACGACCACCGCCGTTTCGAGCACCTCCTGTCCCAGCTGCGCCAGGCGACCGCGGACCGCGACGCCGTACGCCGGGCCTTCGCCGATGTCCTCGTTGCCCACAGCGAGGCCGAGGAGGACCTCGTCTATCCCGTCCTGCGCCGCAAGGCAGGCGACGTCGACGGGCACGACATCGAGCACGGCAAGGAGGAGCACGCCGAGGGCACCCAGGCGCTGCTCGCCGTCCTCGAGCTCAAGGGCACCGACACCCAGGCCTTCGTCGACGCGGTCGAGGAGCTCAGCAACCTCATCGCCCACCACATCGCGGAGGAGGAGCTGAGCATCATCGAGCCCGCGCGGTCGGAGGTGTCCGACAAGGTACGACGCGAGCTCGGCGAGAAGTGGTCTGCTCGCCGCAACCAGCTGATCGACGAGGGGTGCGGTTCGCTGGAGAAGGTGAGGCACCTGGTGGCCGAGGCCGAGCGGAAGGGCGTTTTGTAGGGTCTCTGCATGGCGAACAGGCGGCGGTGGAGTCGGTACAAGCCCCCTGTCGAGAAGCGGGACGAGACCGGCCAGCCCGTCGCCACGCCCACGGCGAAGCCGAAGCAGAAGGCGAGATCGAGGTCGACCTCGACGTCGAAGGTCATGCCGCCGAAGGCGAAGGCCGGGGCCGGGGTGAAGCTCAGCAGCTGGGTGGGCTTCCTGATCGTGGTCGTCAGCCTCGCCGTCGTCGTCGGGATCATCGTCGCGGCGAACTCGAGTGACGACGACGGCATCAGCGGGGATGTCGACACCTCCCTGCTGAACGAGGAGTTCGTCGGCGACGGCCTCGCGCTGGCGCTGGAGGTCGAGGGCAAGGACGCCGTGTCGGTGCGCCTGTCCGAGTACAACCTGACGGTGGAGTACTTCGACCCCAACAACCGGGAGACGCGCTACTTCGAGACCAACGACTACGTCGACGGTTACGAGCTGCGCGTCGAGAAGAGCCACTACGACGACTACCAGCCGCGGCCGTTCGACCTCTCCACCATCGACGCCGCCACGATGATCGCCGCCGTCGAGGACGCCCTGACGAAGACCGACGACGTCTACACCTACGACCTGCGGATCGCGGCCGACCGCGAGACCGGCGAGGTCTCGATGGTCGTCAGCGTCGGCGGCGACGAGTCGATCGACATCACGTCGGCGCCCTGATCTCACGGCCGGGTGGCGACGGCCGCGACCGCGGCGCAACCGACGACGGCGTAGCCCGCCGCGAGGAGCGGTGACAGCACGCCGAAGCCCGCCAGGACGGCGCCGGTCGCGCCGACCACGATGCCGACCCGTCGGGTCGCGACCAGCCGCCGCGCGGCGCGCCGCGTGAGGCTCAGGGCACGAGCGATCCGGGTGACGTCCAGGTCGCTCAACCGGATGCCGTGGCTGAGGTCCTCGGTGTCCGACAGCGTCAGGTCGGCGGAGTCCTCGGCGGTCCGGGAGGCGACCGCGACGACGCGATCGAGCCCGCGGTAGTCCGCGACCAGTCCCGACTGCTGCGCAGGCGATGTCGCGGCATGCCAGTGCTCGATGCCGCAGGCCTCGGCCAGGTGGCCGGTGTTGCGGTCGCTGTCGTCCGAGACCAGCACCGGGTCGACCCCGTCGCTGCGCAGCTGCTCGACAGCCGCGCGCGCATCAGGGCGTACGTCGTCGGCGACCGTGATGTAGCCGATCGGCCGGGAGTCGACCTGGACGCCCACGGTGACGCCGACGTCGTCGCGCGTCGCCATGCCGAGCCACTCGGGCGGTCCCAGCCGGACGGGGTGCCGGTCGACCGAGCCGCTGATCCCGACCCCGTCGTGCATGTCGATCCCGCTCACCTTGCCGCGAGCCGCGAGGCGGGCGATGGCCTGGCCGACGGGGTCCTCGGCGGCGTGGCCGAGCGCGCCGGCGAACCAGCGCAGGTTGCGGTCGTGGTCGGCCTCGAAGGGATCGACCGAGGTCACCCGCAGGTGTCCGGTCGTCACCGTGCCCCACCGGTCCAGGAGCACGGTGTCGACGCGCGGCCCGACCTTGAGGGCGGCCGGGTCGTCGAAGAAGATGCCGGCCGACCGGCCGCGGGAGCGCGTCGCCCAACGGGTCAGCGGGACGCCGTACGCGATCACGGCGGGCAGGGCAGCCACCAGGACCCAGAGCGCGGCGCCCCATGCGCCGGTCGGCATCAGCTGACCTCCTGCTCTCGGAAGCGCTCGAAGTCGCTCTGGTCGCCGGCCAGCCAGAGCGGGACGCTGGCCTTGAGCAGCAGGGTCAGCTGGATCACGAACTCGGGGTCGTGGAGGGCGTCGCCGAACAGCTCGTTGATCCGCTTCCAGCGGTAGCGCACCGTCTGCGGATGGACGCCGAGACGGGCCGCGATCGCTGGCGCGCTGTCGCGGGTCTCCAGCCAGACCAGCAGCGTCTCGGACAGGATCTCGCGGGAGTTCTCGGTCTCGCCGAACAGTGGCTGCAACAGCTCCTGGGCGAGCTGGCGACGCAGGACCGGCTCGGCGTGCAGCCAGATCTCGGTACGGAAGCGGACGCAGTCGATCACCGGTCGCGCCGGGATCACCTTGGCGGCGACGAGCTCCACCGCTCGCGTCGCCCAGGTCCAGGCGGCGGGGGTGTCGGCTCGAGGAACCGGCCAGCACACCGCGATCCGGGTGTGCGGTGCCACCGCCTTGATCGCGGCCACGACATCGTCGGCGTCGGCGGTCGCACACACGACCGGTTGCGGGTAGCGACCCGGACGCGTCAGCGCCTCGGGGCCGAGGGCGTCGCCGCCGATCGGCTCGTTCGCCTGCACCTCGACGGCGATGACGGTGATCGACTCGGGAACGTCCCACGCAGCGACCGCCGCCTGCGTCTCGACCTCGTCGTCATCGGCCACGAGCAGCGCGGCAAGGAGGCGGGCGCGGGCCAGGCCGGTGTCGGTGTTGCGCGCCTCGGTCCCGGCCCGGTAGCCGACGCCGATCTGCGCGGTCAGGTGGGCGACGAACGTCGTCACCGCCTCGTTGATGGTGTTCAGTGCGCTCGCCGACAGCTCGTTGTCCGCCGCCCGCACGCGCAGCTCGGTGAGGATCTCGCCGACTGCGACCGTCATGCCCTGGTCGATCAGGTCCTGGTCGCGGCCTCGTACGGCGACGCGGTAGCCGACCTTGCGGAACATGTCCTCGACGGGCATGTAGGACACCTCGCGCCCGAGCGCTTCGTCGACGAACAGGCGCATGGCGTTGTGGATCGCCGTGAAGACGAGCTGGCGCAGCCGACTGTCGCCCGGGGCGTCGAGCTCCGGGACGGTCGTGCGCACCTGCTGGGTCACCCGCTCGGCGACCGGGCGCACCTCTGCCTCGAGGCTGCTGATCATCCACTGGGCAGAGCCCGGCAACGAGACCCGATTCCGGGTCTCGTCCGAATTCATCTGGTTGTCCCCTCCCGTGCGGCTGTCCCGAACGCTGCGCGAAGCGGGCTCGATGGGAGCCAACACCTCTGCATGCCGCTGTGCTGTGGAACATACCTCCGCAGGTCGAGCGGCGGGAGAATTTGTCATGTGCATGACAAGTAATGACTGCTGACGACCGGTTCCGGCGTCGGTCACCGGGCGACGTCACCGCCCTTCCGCGCCGTTCTTCACCTCCCCGACCCACCGTTGTCACCCACCTGACAAGCGAGCACCGCTTTCGGCCGTCCTGCGGGGCGGGACCTTGCGACGGTCGCTCGCGATGTGGCTCGCTCATGTGGCGGTCGTCACTGACGGCCCCGGAGGGACGAGAGGGAGATCGTGGTGCTCGGGAGCGCGATCGGCGGGTGGGCCGACATCATCGACGGCGATGCGCTGGTCGCTGCGTTGTGTCGCGACCTCGACTCCGCGGACCACGCGCTGCCGCCTGCCGTGGTCCGCTCGGTCCTCGCCGCGACCCGCGCGTTCGTCGTCGCTGACGGGCGGTCCGACGACGCTGCGCGCCAGGTGAGTCCGGTCCTGATGAGGCTGGGGCGGCGCGCCGCAGTCCGCGGTCACTCCGCCGTACGACTGAGCCAGGACCTCCGGCGCGTCGTGGAGGACCGGTCCCGGCTGGCGGATCCCGTCATCGCCCGGATCGACCTTCCCGAGCAGCGTGACCTGGTCCGGTGCCGCTTGCGCCAGTTCCTGCACCAGGTCCACCACGCGACGCTGACCGGGCACCGTCAGGCCCGCGCGATGATGGCGCTGGGTCCGGTGGCCCGACGAGACATGGTCGCCCGCGCGCTGTTCGCGTCCGGCTCGGTGCCCGAAGAGCTGCTCGTCATCGCGGGCATCGACACCACGTCGTCGTACGTCCCGGTCGTCTGGATCACGGGCCTGGGGGCGCCGCACGCCGTGGCCGCGATCGACGACGCCCTGGTCGAGGGGACCGGACGGAGCGCGCTCGTGCCCGAGCGTCGGATCGACGAGCTGGCGCTCGCGCCCGGCGACCGCGTCGTCACCGGGCCCGCCCGGCCGCCGTACGACATCGGTGACGCCCTGCAGCTCGCCCGTCAGGCCGCTGCAGGACTGCGGGCCGGTCTCATCGGGAGCGACGCGCCGATCACGTCGTGTGTCGACGTCGCTGCCGAGCTCCTCATCACCGGGCGGCCGGCCCTGACCGAGGTCCTCGTCGAGAAGTACCTCGCCGGCCTGCGGGACCTCAGGCCGACGCGGCGGGTCGAGGTCGGCGAGGTGCTGCTGACCTGGCTGGAGTCGCGAGAGCCGCTCTCGGTGATCGCGACCCGACACCACGTCGCACGGCAGACCGCGCACGACCGGCTCCGGGCGGGCAAGCAGCTCGTCGGAACGGCCATCGAGGACCCCGCTGCCCATGCCGCGATCGTTGTCGCGCTGCACGCCAGCCTGCCTCGCTGGCGCGAGGAGGTGGCTGCTCGTGCGGCCCGCTCCTGACCTTGTTTTCCGGGCAGGCGTCCGGATTTCGGGCTGTTGCCCGTCCTTTCCGTTGACCGTGGAAGCCGCTGGCTCCCACGGTGACGGTGATCCCACCCCGACCCCCCAGGAGATCCAGTGAACGTTCTTCCCCAGGCACGCAGGCGCTCGGCCGTCGTGGCGAGCGCCTTCGCGCTCGTTGCCGCCACCGCGGCGCTTTCCCAGCCGGTGGCGCACGCGGACGAGACCAACCCCAACCACCTCTCCGTCGTGTACGACGCCGTCGGCTCCACCCACATCGGCGCCCAGATCGACGCCGACATGGCCCTCGGCCCCACCACGATCGAGGTCACCATCGACACCACGGCGCCGCTGCCGACGCCGATCGTCGACGGCACGATGGCGATCCCCAGCAAGGTGATGTCCTTCAGCATCTTCGGCATCCCGAGCCGGGCCACGGTCACGATGACCCAGGTCGGACCGGTCACCGGGACCCTGACGAAGCTGCCCTCACCGCGCCAGGCGCTCGACCTCGAGACGCAGGTCAAGTACGACATCAGGCTGAGCAACGTCGAGGCGAAGGTGTTCGGCATCTGGTGGCCGCTGGCCGTGGGCAGCAACTGCCACACCATCAACCCGGTCACCATCAACGCCAGCAGCCCGATCGACAACAGCACCACGCCGCCGACCGGTTACTTCACCATCAACGCCGGCGGCCCGGTCACGGCGACGTACACGATCGGGAACTTCACCGGCTGCACGCCGCTGAACTTCTTCGACATCCCCGGGTTCTTCCCGTGGTTCGGCTCGATCCCGATCAACTCGCTCGTGCCCGGCACCGACAACACGCTCGAGCTGAACCTGAACAACCCGCGTCCGCCGGCCTGATGCCTGCATCCACCGACTGCTCCACAGGTAACACCCCCACCACCCAAGGAGAAACCCCATGAAGAAGTCCAACCGGTTCGTCAGCACCATGTTGGCGACCACGGCCGCGGCCTCCGCCGTCCTGGCCATGACCGCAACGTCCGCCCAGGCTGCGACCACCTACACCCCCACGGGTGGCCCGAGCGCCAACTTCGTCGGCACCAGCGTCAGCTTCACCGACATCGAGGCTGCGCAGACGCTGACCTGTTCCACGTTCAACCTGAGCGGATCGATCATCAGCTCGGGATCGAGTCGTGCGTACGGCGCCGACGGCGGCACGCTGGGCACGCTGTCCTCGAGCGGGTGCACCAACCCGCTCGCCGGTGCCACGACCGTCGCCCCGGTCGGCACCTGGACCGTCGCTGTCACGGGCGACGCCACTGGCACGTCGTGGCCGGCCCGCCTGAAGAACGTCAAGGCCACGGTCACCGCCGCCAACTGCACCTTCGGCGTCACCGGGGTCGTCAACGGCAAGTTCGACGACAGCAACCAGCGGTTCACCCCGAACACTGGTGCGTCGGGCCTGACCATCGATGGCGGCGCCGGAGCCCCCACCGGCTCCATGTGCGTGACTCTGGACCTGCAGCCCGGCGACACCATCGCTGTCGGCGGCTACTGGACCAACACGCCGCCGGCCGGCAGCACTGCCCTGGACATCTCCAACCCGTGACGGTGATGCCCTGATCCGGAGCCGGTGGTGCGGGTCGCCCGACGCGACCTGCACCACCGGCCTTCGGTGATTTGTGTACTACCGTCCCCATCAGCCCACTCGGAGGTCAGCAGTCATCATGCGAGCTCGAACCAGGCGTCTCGGCGCCACCCGACGCCATGCCGTCGCCGTCGCGTGTGTCGTGGCTGTGGTGTCGCTGCTGCTGTCCACGCCGAGCAGCAGTGCACCGGGTGATCCGGTGCCCGGTGAGGACGAGCTGCCCCAGACGGCGATCGGCACCGGTCAGGGTGGCGTGGTCACCAACTCCCAGGGGACCGTCGTGAGGCGCTCGAAGATGTACATCACGATCCGACCTGACAGTCCGATCTGGGGAATCCTCTACGCCAACCTCTTCAACTCGCCGCCGGACAACCCGACAGCGTTTCAAGGGCTCTGTGCGCGCGGCCGACCCTGCCTGCCTGATCCGTTCTATCAGCCGGAATGTGCCAGCGCCGACCTCACGACGCAGAAGCGAGGCCTTTACTTCAAATCCTTGCTGTATCCAGTCGCCCCCTTGAGGTCGGGTGGCGTCGACGTCGGCAAAGTTGCCTCCACCCGCGTTCGGCTGCTGGCCTTTGGATCAGTTCCTGCGGAAGTCACCCTCACATTGAGGACTCCCCGCGTGAGCGGCCGAGTCCAGCCTTTCGCCGTGCACATCTGGCACACCAATGTGGGTGCGAACATCGGCTGCGACCCCACTTTCGACGCTCCCCCTGTCACGGCCCTGGTCGAAGGCAAGGTGGAGATCACCCTGAGCGACCTGAAGGTGGACGGTGTCGCGATCGACCTCGGTGCCACGTGTCGCACGGTCCGCCCCGCTGACCTCCAGTTGTGGGGGGAGACCGGACTCGGTGGCTACTTCCCCAACACAGGCGGCCCTGTCGGTGCCTTTGACGGCCTTCACCCGGGCACCATCCGCCCGCTGGACTCGCCCTACTACGGGCCGGACAACGGGAGGACGTTTCCCGCGTCGACGGGGGTCACGGTTCCGCCGTTCACCGGTTGCGGGACGGGCGGAGAAGACCTGAGTCGCTTGATGACCACCATGGCGTCGGGACCCAACAACCCGGTCCGGCTGGTGCAGTCCACCTTGGTCGGGCAGAACGACAGCACCGTTGACCTGAACGACCTCACCAAGTGCAACGCAACTGCGTGCCCGCTGCCTGCCCCGGCCTTGCCGGTGCGTCCGCCGCTTCCGGAAGGTGACCAGTGATGATGGTCCAGACTCGAACTCGGCAGCCGTTGCGTGCCTTGGCGGTTGCGATGGCCAGCGCTGCGATGGTCACGACAATGTCGGCGGGGGCTCACGCGGCGACCGACTACACGCCGACCGGTGGGCCCTCGCTCAATCTGGTGGGCACCAACGTCAGGGTTCACTTCGAAGAGATCAACCAGAGCTTCACCTGTTCGCGCTTCGACGTCGCTGGCCAAGTCACGATGCCGGGCGTTGCGCGGGAGTTCGGCGGCGAGGCCGTCGACCTGGGTGCGCTGACTGATACGTGCACGAACCCCCTCTACGGACTCAGCAACTTCACGGCGGAGCCTACTTGGCGGACTACCGTGACGGGTCCGTCGAACGGAACTTCGTGGCCCGTCCGCCTCGACGAGGTCGAGATGGGCTTCACTGCTGTCAACTGTGTGGTGGAGTTCGAGGGCACGATCGACGGCGCCTTCGACACCGCTACACAGCGATTCACTCCGGGCACCTCCGCGCTGATCGTCACTTACTGGTCGGGGAGCTGGTGCGTCACTCTCGACTTCCAGGTTGGTGACCACGCGGTGTTGCAAGGCGAACTCACCAACGTCCCGCCTGCAGGCAGCAGTCCGCTGACGTTGTCCTGACTCCGCGCTGACACTGACCCCCACCGGAACCGTCATTCCTCAACAGGAATGGCGGTTTCGGGGTCTCGAGACGGTCGCCGCGCGACCTCCTCGACCTCCGGGGCCCAGCGGGTTGTCATCGGGCTGACAACGACCCGCGTCGCCGGCCCCTTCGCCCCGCGGACCGGTCGTGGCTCCGGCGCTCCCATCCCAAAAGTTGTCACGCGCATCACAACATCCGTGTGGTGGGCGGACAGATTGCGGCGAGGCCCTAGCCCCGGTGTCGCCGTCAGCCTTGACTGAGCCGCAGGCCGAGTGACGGCCGTCACGGGAGAGGGAGCCGATGTCTCGGGCAACGAAGGCGTTCCACCGCATCGTGCGGGGGAACCGGGCACGCACCGTGCTCACCGTCGTGCTCGGCGTCCTCCTCGCGACGACCGGTCTGGTCGGGGGAGCGGTCCAGGTCCTCCGGGTCGCATCGGCCGCCCCAGCCCCCGCGACGCCGGAACGGTCGGAGGGGACCTCCCAGGCAACAGCCCTCGTCTCCGACGCGGTTCCGGCGGTCGCGGTGGAACCCGCAGTCGTCGTACGACGGCAGGCGGTTGGCGAGCCGAGCGACTTCCCGGGGTCGCTCGGCTCCGCCCCGCCGGACGCGGTCGCCGCCTACCAGCGGGCTGCCGCGATCATGACGGCCGCGTCGGACTGCGGACTCGACTGGACGGTGCTCGCCGCCATCGGTCGCGTCGAGTCCGACCACGGTCGCGGCCCGGCCGTGGGGGAGCTCCTCGACATCCCGGACACCGACCTCGGCAAGGTCGACGGCAACGAGCTGCGGGACGCGCCCGTCGGGCCGATGCGGCTGCTGCCCGCCACCTGGGCCGTCGTCGCGGTTGACGCCGACGACGACGGGGTCCGCAACCCGCAGGACGTCGACGACGCCGCCCTGGCGGCAGCGGTCCTGCTCTGCGCCGGTGGACGCAACCTCGCGTCGTTGTGGGACCTGGTGCCGGCCCTCGCGTCGTACCACCCGGCGCCGGGCTTCGTCCGCACGGTCCTCGCGCTCGTCCGGCAGTACGACGAGGAGGCGGCACGGCTGCCCGCTCCGACGGTGCCCGTGAGTCCGCTGCCGGTGTTGCCCGATCTGTGTGCCTGCCGGGACATCCAGGCGCGGAGCGTCGTGTCCAGCACGGTCCGGACCCCGCAACCGAGCCCGTCGGCCACCCCGTCAGCCACCCCGTCGACCACTCCATCGACCACTCCGTCGGCCACTCCGTCGGCAACGGAGACGACCACGGAACCGACGGACGTACCGACGGGAGAAACCAGCGACCCGACCGACGGGCCGACCAGCGAACCCACCGAACCCAGCACCGCCACGACCACCAGCAGCGACCCCGCGGTCGCGCCATGAACACCCGCATCAACACCGACAGGCAGGAGACCCGCCATGGGCGGCACCGTTGAGGTCACCGGACTCACCAAGAGCTTCGGTTCCCAGAACATCTGGAGCGACGTCACGCTGACGTTGGCGCCCGGTGAGATCACGGCGCTGCTCGGCCCGTCGGGGACGGGCAAGTCGGTCTTCCTCAAGTCGCTGATGGGTCTGCTCCGCCCGGAGTACGGGCAATGCCTGGTCAACGGTGTCGACATGATGACGGCCAAGGAATCGCACCGTCTCGACCTGCGCAAGAAGTTCGGCGTGCTCTTCCAGGACGGTGCCCTGTTCGGATCGATGAGCGTCTACGACAACGTCGCGTTCCCGCTGCGGGCCCACACCCACAAGTCCGAGGCGGAGGTGCGCCAGATCGCCTTGAACAAGCTGGACATGGTCGGACTCCTCGGCCAGGAGCACAAGCTCCCCGGTGAGATCTCGGGCGGCATGCGCAAGCGCGCCGGTCTCGCGCGGTCGCTGGTCACCGAGCCCGAGATCATCCTGTGCGACGAGCCCGACTCGGGCCTCGACCCGGTCCGTACGGCGAACCTCGCGCAGCTGCTGCTCGACGTGAACGCGCAGACCGACGCGACCATGCTGGTCGTCACCCACAACATCGAGCTGGCCCGCACCCTGCCCGACAACCTCGGCATGCTGTACCGCCGCCAGCTGGTGATGTACGGCCCGCGTGAGCAGTTCCTGCTCACCGACCACCCGGTCGTGTCGCAGTTCATGGCCGGTGACCCGGTCGGCCCAATCGGGATGAGCGAGGAGGTCGACCACAGCGTCAATGCGCCCGTGCTCGACGCCTACGGCTACCCGGCCGACGCCGTCGGTGCCCACACGATGGTGCGTGCCGGTGCCCGCGCGATCGAGGTCCTGCCGCGCCAGCTGCTTCCCGCCAGTGGTCTCCCGCGCCCGGCCACCGAACGGCACGCCCGGAGAGTCGCGTCCGGGGAGTCGTCGCTGTACATCGCCGACGACGAGGAGGTAGATCGACCACCTTCCGTGAAGCGCCCCGATCCCGTCTCGCGCTCGCTCGACCAGGTCGGCGCCTTCTTCGCGCTGGCCCTCGACACGATCCGCGCCACCTTCCGCCGGCCCTTCGCGGCCCGCGAGCTTCTCGACCAGTTCTGGTTCGTCACCAGCGTCTCCTGGGTCCCCGCGATGTTGATCGCCATCCCGTTCGGCGCCGTGATCGCCCTCCAGCTCGGCACCCTCACCGTCCAGGTCGGCGCGCAGTCCTTCACCGGCGCGGCCTCGGTCCTGGCCGTCGTGCAACAGGCAGCGCCGATCGTCACCACGCTGGTCATTGCGGGAGCCGGAGGTGCGGCCATCTGTGCCGACCTCGGGTCGCGGACGATCCGCGACGAGATCGATGCGATGAAGGTGATCGGCATCGATCCGGTGCAACAGCTCGTCGTCCCGCGCGTGCTCGCCTGCGTGATGGCGGCCGTGCTGCTCAACGGGCTCGTGTCCGTCGTCGGAGTCCTCGGTGGCTACTTCTTCAACGTCGTCGTGCAAGGCGGTACGCCGGGCGCCTACCTCGCCAGCTTCACCGCACTCGCGCAGATCTCCGACCTGTGGGTCGGCGAGCTCAAGGCCGTGATCTTCGGCTTCCTCGCCGGCGTCGTCGCCGCCTACCGCGGCCTCAACACCCGCCCCGGGCCGAAGGGCGTGGGGGAGTCGGTCAACCAGTCCGTCGTCGTGACCTTCCTCCTGCTGTTCTTCGTGAACTTCGTGATCACCACGCTCTACCTCGAGCTCGTCCCCGGGAAGGGAGCCTGAGATGGCGATCGGCACCCGGCCACCAACAGGCCCGCCAGGCAACGGGGGCATTCCGCCCACCTGGGGCCGGCCGCCCAGCCGCAAGGCCGGCCACGTCGTCGTACCCCAGCGCCCGTGGTGGGACCGCCGCCTCGACGGCCTGGTCCAGAGCGGCCGCGACGTCCGCTTCTACGGCACCGTCATCGCCGGCATCCCCAAGGCGATCCGCCTCTATCCCAAGGAGATCTGGCGGGTCCTGTCCGAGGTCAGCTTCGGCACCGGCGCGCTCGCCGTCATCGGCGGCACCGTCGGCGTGATGACCGGCATGAGCCTGTTCGTCGGCACCGTCGTCGGGCTGCAGGGGTACGCCGCCCTCGACCAGATCGGCACCAGCGCGCTCAACGGCTTCATCTCCGCCTACTTCAACACCCGCGAGATCGCGCCGCTCGTCGCCGCACTCGCCATGTCGGCCACCGTCGGCGCGGGCTTCACCGCCCAGCTCGGAGCGATGCGGATCAGCGAGGAGATCGACGCGGTCAAGGTGATCGGGCTCGACGCCGTCCCGTTCCTCGTGTCCACCCGGGTCGTCGCCGGTTTCATCGCGATCATCCCGCTCTACGTGATCGGGTTGTTGACGTCGTACGCCGGAAGCCGGCTGGTCACCGTCCAGCTGCGCGGCCAGTCCGCCGGCACCTACGACCACTACTTCCAGCTCTTCCTGCCACCGGTCGACATCCTGCTGTCCTTCGGCAAGGTGCTCGTGTTCGCGGTCCTGATCATCCTGATCCACTGCCGGCTCGGGTTCTTCGCCAAGGGCGGTCCCGCCGGGGTGGGACTGGCCGTCGGTCAGTCCGTACGACGCACGCTGGTCGTCGTCGCGCTGCTGGACCTGGCCCTGTCGATGGCGATGTGGGGCACCACGACGACGGTGAGGATCGCCGGATGAGCGGCGTGATGAGTCTCGGCCGCGCGCGGGATGCCGCCCTCGGCGTCGGCTACATCGCGCTGGTGCTCGCGATCCTCGCCGGCACCTGGCTGGCCTACAACCAGGTGTTCACCGACCGCGCCGAGATCACCCTCACCACCGGCACCCTCGGCAACGCCCTGCTCGAAGGCTCCGACGTGAAGCTCAACGGCGTGCCCGTCGGCACGGTGGACAAGATCGAACCCCGCGACGGGGGAGCGACCCTCACGCTCGCGCTCCAGCCCGACGTGCTCGACGACCTGTCGACCACGACCACCGCGCGCCTGCTGCCCAAGACCCTGTTCGGCGAGCGCTACGTCGCCCTCGTGGTCCCGTCGACCGCTGGAAAGGGGGACGACAAGCTCGAGGCCGGCGACACCATCGCCCAGGACGCCTCGTCCGCCGCCGTCGAGCTGGAAGAGGTCTTCGACCAGTTGTTGCCCGTCCTGCAGGCGATCCAGCCCGACAAGCTCTCCGCGATGCTCGGCGAGCTCGCCCTCATGTTGCGCGGCAACGGCGACGACATCGGCACCACGATGGTCGCCTGGGGTGACTACCTCCACAAGCTCAACCCGCTCGCGCCGCAGATGATGGACGACCTCGAGTCCTTCGGCCGGGTCGCCGAGACCTACGCCGTCGCCGCGCCGGACCTGATCGACGCGCTCGACAGCATGACCACGACGTCCGCGACCCTCGTCGACCAGCGCACCGAGGTGAACGACCTGTTCGCCAATGTCATCGTCGCGGCCGACGACGCCCGCGAGTTCGTCGCTGCGAACCAGTCCACGATCACCGTGCTGTCGGAGCAGAGCCGACGGGCGCTGGAGGCGGTGGCGCCGTACGCCGCCCAGTTCCCGTGCCTGTTCAAGTCACTGCGCGACTTCATCCCGGTGATGGACAAGACCCTCGGCAAGGGCACCAACGAACCCGGAGTGCACGTGGTCCTCAACGTCACGCCGTCGCGGGGGAAGTACCTGCTGGGCCGCGACGACCCGCGCTACGCGACACAGGGCAAGCCGCGTTGTCCCTACCAGGACGGCAGCGTCAAGCCCGTCGGCGGCAACCGTCAGGTTCCCTCCGCGGACACGCCCGAGCAGGTTCCCCCTCCGCCGAGCGACCGGATCCGCAACACGTTCGCGGCCGGCGCCGGCCTCGGTGAGGCCAACTCGCCCGCCGAGAACCAGTTGATCGCCGAGCTGATGGCGCCGACCGTCGGGGTCAGCCCGCGTGCCTACCCCGCCTGGGGCAGCCTGCTGGTCGGACCGCTGCTCCGTGGAGCCGAGGTGGAGGTCCGATGAGCCGCAACCAGAAGTTCGCAACGACGCTGACCAAGTCGCTGGTCTTCGCGATCGCCACCGTGCTCGCGACGCTCGCGCTCGCCGGCACGATCCGCAACAGCAGCAGCGGACCGAGCGACGAGTACGTCGCCCTGTTCACCGACGCCACCAGCCTCAACAAGGGCGACGACGTCCGCATGGCGGGGGTCAAGGTCGGCACGGTCACCGACATCGAGATCGCCAACGGACGCACCGCTCGCGTGACGTTCACCGTCTCCGAGAGTGCACCGCTGAGCGAGGGATCCACCGCCCAGCTGCGGTTCCGCAACCTCGTCGGCCAGCGCTACGTCGCCGTACAGCCGGCGGAGGTGCCCGGCAAACGCCTGGCCGCGGGGCACGTCTTCGACCTCGACGACACCGAGCCGGCGCTGGACCTCACGGTGCTGTTCAACGGGTTCCAGCCGCTCTTCCGGCTCCTCGACCCCGAGGACGTCAACGAGCTGTCCGGGCAGATCATCGCCGTCTTCCAGGGCGAGGGCCCCACCGTCGAAGGCCTGCTCAGCAGCACCGCCAGCCTCACCTCCACACTGGCCGATCGCGACCAGGTGATCGGTGACCTGATCACCAACCTGAGCTCGGTGCTGGGCGTCGTGGAGGAGCGCTCCGGGCAGCTCGACACGACCCTGGTCACCCTGCAGCAGCTGGTCAGCGGACTCGCCGAGGACCGCGAGACCATCGGCTCCACCATCGACGGGATGAGCGACCTGTCCGACAGCGTCGCCGGACTGCTCCAGGAGGGCAGGGCGCCGCTCAAGGGCTCGATCAAGGCGCTGGGCGACCTGTCCGCCGTGCTCGCCGACAACGAGGACGTCATCGCGAAGTTCCTCCGGACGCTCCCCACCAAGCTCGACCGGGTCGGCCGCCTGACCAGCTACGGCTCCTGGGTGAACTTCTACGTCTGCTCGATCGAGGGCCGGATCCCGCTGCCCGAGGGCTACTACGGCGACCTGGGCGTCCAGCCCGTCGCCGGGAGGTGCAAGTGATGACGAAGCGCTATCCGACCTCGTTCGCCGAACGCAACCGCGTGGTCATCGCCGTGATCGGGCTCGTCGCCCTCGTCGCGACCTTCTTCGCGACCTTCTACGCCGAGGACCTGCCGGTCATCGGCGGCGGCGACCGCCACCAGGCCTACCTCGCGGAGACCGCCGGGCTGCACGCCGGCGACGAGGTCCGGGTCGCCGGCGTCAAGGTCGGCAAGGTGGCCGACATCGAGCTCGTCGGCAAGCAGGTGCTGGTGACCTTCCGGGTCAAGGGCGTCGAGGTCGGCGACCAGTCCACCGCGGCGGTCAAGATCAAGACCCTGCTCGGCAAGAAGTTCCTGTCCATCGACCCACTCGGCGCCGAGGCTCTCGACGGTCCGATCCCGCTCGAGCACACCACGACGCCGTACGACGTCAACGCGGCCTTCTCCGACCTGTCCTCCACCATCGGCGAGATCGACACCGCCCAGCTCGAGGAGAGCCTGAACACGATGTCCGAGGTGTTCGCCAACACCCCGGAATCGGTGCGGGGCATGGTCGACGGGTTGTCGCGGCTGTCGCGCACCATCTCCAGCCGCGACGACGAGCTGGGCAAGCTGTTCGCCTCGACCAACGAGGTCACCGACACCCTCGCCACCCGCAACGACGAACTGGGTGCGCTGGTCTCCGACGGCAACCTGTTGCTCACCGAGCTGGCCAACCGCCGCGAGTCGATCCGCACGATGCTGCGCAGCACGGTGACGCTGGGCAAGGAGCTCCAGGGCCTGGTGCGGGACAACGAGAAGCAGTTGGCACCGGCACTGAAGAAGCTCGACCGTGTGTCCGCTGTCCTGAGGCGCAACCAGAGCCACCTCAACGACGCGCTGAAGGTGCTCGGGCCGTACTACCGGATGCTCACGTCGGCGATGGGCAACGGCCACTGGATCGACTCCTACATCTGCGGCCTCTTCGATGCCGACGACGCACCGGTCCTCGACAACGACGTGGTCCGCGACTGCCAGCCGGGAGGCGCCCGATGAATGCGACGACAAGGTCCCGGATCCGCTGGATCGCCATCGCCACGGGCCTTGCGCTCGTGGTCACCGGTGTCGTGGTCGGGCTGCGGCTGCTGCGCGACACCACCGAGTTCACCGCCGAGTTCGACGCGGCGGTCGGGCTCTATCCCGGCTCCGACGTGCAGATCCTCGGCGTCCCGGTCGGCGTGGTGACCGCGGTCGAGCCCAGGGGCGGCGGGGTGCTGGTGACCATCGAGCTCGACGAGGGCCAGAAGGTCGCGAAGAACACCGGGGCCGTCGTGGTCGCGCCCACCCTGGTCAGCGATCGCTACGTCCAGCTCACCGAACCGTGGGACGGCGGCCCTGCCCTCAAGGACGGCGCCACCATCGCGAAGACGGCCGTGCCCGTCGAGATCGACGAGATGTACGAGAGCCTGGTCGACGTCAGCGACGCCATGGGTCCTGACGGTGCCAACCGGGACGGCGCGCTGTCGGCCTTCCTCACCACACTGGCCAAGAACCTCGACGGACAGGGCGCCGACATCAACACCATGCTGTCGGAGTTCTCCGACGCGTCGGCCACCATCGACGGCTTCGACCAGGACTTCTTCGACACCGTCCGCCACCTCGACACCCTCAACACCACGCTGCTCAAGAACGACACCGGCGTGCTGGGGGCCAACAAGCAGCTGGCCCTGGTCGCGCGCTACCTCGCCGAGGACCGCGAGAACATGTCGGCCGCGATCCTCGAGCTGGGCGACGCGATGGCCCTGCTCGAGGGCTTCGTGCACGACAACCGCGCGGCGTTGAAGAAGAGCGTCGACGGCCTGCTCGGGCCGACCCGGGTCCTGGTCAACCAGCGCAAGTCGATCGACGAGGCGGTGCGCACCATTCCCCTGGCGCTGCAGAACTTCCTGAGGGCCTACGACCCCGCCAGCAACACGATGAGTGGTCGCGGCAACCTCAACGAGCTGACGGTGTGGAGCGAGGACGGCAAGACCGCCCGTTCGTCCGCGGACGCGCCGCCCGTGATGTTGCCCGGCATCGACGGAGGGCAGTGAGCATGCGTGGAACGAGCAGGCTCCGTCGTACGACGGCAGCAGGGGTGGCCGTCCTCGGACTTGGCCTCGGCCTGTCCCTCAGCGGGTGCGGTGTCCTCAGCGGAGGCGTGTACGACGCACCGCTGCCGGGTGGCGCTGACCTGGGCGATGACCCGATCACCATCACCGCGGAGTTCGAGGACGTCCTCGACCTGGTGCCCCAGTCGAGCGTGAAGGTGGACAACGTCGCGGTCGGTCGGATCTCGGACGTGACCCTGGCCGAGGACGGCCGCACCGCCGTGGTCGAGATGGAGGTGCGCTCCGACATCGACCTTCCGGCCGCCACCACCGCGCGGCTGCAGCAGACCTCCCTGCTGGGCGAGAAGTACGTCGCCCTGGTCCGCCCCGATGCCGGAACCCCCGGTGGCGCGGGCGGTTCACTGGCCGACGGTGCCTACCTCAGGACGGGGGAGTCCGACGCAGCGGCGACGGCCGAACAGGTCCTCGGCGCGCTGTCGCTGGTCCTCAACGGCGGCGGCGTCGGGCAGTTCCAGGAGATCTCCCGTGAGCTGCAGCAGGTCAACGGCGGACAGACCGAGGAGATCAGGGCGTTCCTGGAGGAGACGAACCGGTTCGTGGGCATCCTCGATCGCCGCAGGAGTGCGATCACCGGCGCGATCGACGGCCTCGCGAGGCTGGGGGAGTCCCTCGAGGGCGACCGCGACCAGATCGCCAATGTGCTGGAGAAGCTGTCGCCCGGCATGAAGGTGCTGGTCGAGCAACGGCCGCAGCTGACCCGGATGCTCACCGCGCTCGACAAGCTGTCCAAGGTCACCGTGAGCACCCTGAATGCCTCGCAGAAGGACATCGTCGCGGACTTCAAGGCCCTCGAGCCGATCCTGCGCCAGCTGGCGAAGGCGGGCAGCGACCTGCCGCACTCACTGGAGATCCTGTTGACCTACCCGTTCCCGGACTCCGTGCTCGGCGCGATCCGTGGCGACTACCTGAACGTCTTCATGACGACCAACTTCCGCACCCTTCCTGCGGGGTGTGCGGCGATCGGCTGCGCCTGGCCGCAGCCGGGTGGCGGGTCGGCGGCGCGCTCCGGTCGAGGCGGAAGCTCCGCCGAGACGCCGCCGACCATGCTGCCCTCCACCGACAGTGCGACACCGGGCATCGGCTCACCGAGCGTGCCGGGGCCGTCGATCGTGCCGCCCGAGAGCGGGTCGGGCACGCCTTCGACGCCGGGGAGCAGCGGGACACCGAGCGGGAGCCCCACTGATCCCGCGACCAGCGACAGTGGCAGTCCGGGCTCGTCGGGCAGCGCCTCCGGCGGCGCCAGTGAAGGGAGTCAGTGATGCAGCAGCTCACCCGTACCGTCCACGTGAAGCTCGGCATGTTCGTGCTCGTCGCCCTGCTCGGCACCAGCTACCTCGGGGCGTCGTACGTCGGCTTCACGCCGTTCAGCAACGGCTACCAGGTCACCGTCGCGCTCCCCGAGGCCGGCGGCCTGTTCGTGAACTCCGAGGTCACCTACCGCGGCGTCCAGGTCGGTGAGGTCACGGACCTCACGCCCACCGAGGACGGAGTGGAGGCCACGATCGAGATCAAACCCGATGCCCCCGAGATTCCGGCCGATTCGGCGGTCCAGGTCAGGAACAGGTCCGCGATCGGTGAGCAGTTCCTCGACCTTCGCGGCACGGACACCGACAAGGTGCTCGCCGACGGTGACCACCTGCGTGGCGGCATCGAAGCGGTGCCGCAGGACCTCTCCGAGGTGCTTCGGTCCGGCCGCGACCTGGCGGCGTCGCTGCCGTCGGACGACCTCACCACGGTGATCGACGAGGGCTACCTCCTCTCGCGCGGGCTCGGCGAGGACATGTCCCGGTTGCTGGAGACCTCGCAGTCGTTCCAGAAGGCCGCGGACGACAACTTCCTCGTCAGCGCCTCGCTGATCCGCAACTCCCGCCAGGTGCTGCGCACCCAGGAGGAGTCGAGTACGGCGATCCGCGCCTACAGCGGCGACCTCGCCCTCTTCGCCGCAACGCTGGCTGATTCCGACGCGGACCTGCGCACCCTGATCGGCAACACCCCGGGTGCCACACGCGAGCTGAGCCTGCTGATCCACGACGTCGGGCAGCCGCTGGCGATCCTGATGAACAACCTGGTGTCGACCGCGACCATCTTCGGGGTCAACTCCAACGGTGTGCGTGACGCCATGATCCGGCTGCCCGAGGCGGTCAGCGTGGGCTGGGCGACCACGAGCTCGCAGGGCATCAACCTCGGACTGGTGCCGTCGTTCTTCGATCCGCTGCCGTGCGTCGCTGGCTACAGTGGCACGGCGAAGCGGCGGGGCACCGATGCCACTGCTGGCCTGCCGTTGAACACGAAGGCCGGCTGCACGGCGCCGAGGTCCCAGGGCAACGTGCGCGGAGCGCAGGCCGTCGACCAACCGACACCGGGACTCGGCCGCAGGGCCGGGCCCACCGGCAGCATCAACGAGGTCGACGGACTCGACGACCTGCTGGGTGGTCAGCGATGAGCACGGACGTGATGGAGGAGCAGGACATCAACAGCGAAGAGCTCGGGGATCGCGAACGCGGCCGCGGCGTCGAATGGGCCCTGTTGGTGGTCGCGGCACTGGTCCTGGCCGCCGGCCTGGTGTCCTGGCTGAAGGCCGGTGACCACGACGCCAAGGCGGTCGAGCTGGCCGAGCTGCGCGACACCGTGCTGATCTCGGCCCGCGCCAACATCGAGACGATGAACACTCTCGACTACCGCGACGTGCCGGGTGGTCTGGAGAAGTGGCAGGACGTGTCCACGGGCACCCTCAAGGACCAGATCGCGGGGACCGATGAAGAGACCCGCACACTGATGAAGGACCAGGGCAAGGTCTCCTCCGGCAAGGTGGTCGACGCGGCCGTCATCGACCTGACCACGAGTACGGCGACCGTGATCGCGTCCGTCGAGGTGACCGTGCGCGACGGTGCCGACCCCGATGCCGCACCGACGGTGAAGCGCAATCGCTTCGCGGCCGACCTGGTCAAGGTCGGCGGCACCTGGTTGCTGGAGACCCTCGACCAGGTGGCGGTGGACCTCTCATGATGACGCTGCTCCGACGTCACCTGCTGCTCGTGGTCGCTGTCGTTGTACTCGCTGCAGGAGGACTGGCCTTCTGGCAGGCCGACCGCGTCCGCGACGTCGACAACGTCGGCAATCACGCCGTCGTCGACGCGACCCGTACGACCGAGGTCCAGTCCGCCGTCGCGGCCGCCCTGGTGCGTGTCTTCAGCTTCTCGTACGACGATCCGGGGCCGACCCAGCAGGCCGCGAAGGAGCTGCTGACCGGCAAGGCCAGCGACGAGTACGCCCTGCTGTTCACCTCGCTCGAGGAGAAGGCGCCCGGCCAGAAGCTGGTCCTCACCGCGCAGGTCCAGATTGCAGCCGTCAAGGAGCTCAAGGGCGACAAGGCATCCCTGCTGGTGTTCCTCGACCAGGCCTCGCAACGGGTCACCGACAAGGAATCCACCGTGTCGGCGGCTCAGCTGTCCATCGACGCCGAACGCGTGGACGGGACCTGGTTGATCACCAGCATCACCCCGCTCTGACGGTTGTAGTTGGATGGCGCCATGACGGCCGGCCCCGACAACCCCCGGGACGCCCGACGGGAACGGGAGCGCAAGGCCCGTCGGCTCTGGCGGCACTACCAGGCCCCAGCGCCTGACGACGTCGAACCCGAGGTCGCCGCGCAACAGCCGTGGGCCACCTACCGTCAACGTCAGCCCGAGCCGCCCGCTGTCCCCGCAACGCCCGTCTCCGGCGCCGCACGGGCTCGATCGCAGGCCGCCGAACGGGCCGCCAAACGGGCCGCCAAACGGGCCGCCGACCAGGCCAGCATCGAGGCGGGGAACCGGGTCCTCATCCGGACGTTGTACAAGCTGTTCGCCATCGTTGCCCTCCTCGGGGGCGTGGCCGTCGCGGGCAACCTGGACGCCGACGACGACGGGGCGACGGAGTTCAGCCAGGAGGGTCCTGACCCGCGCACGGCGGAAGGGATCGAGCACCTGTCGGACCTGCTCGAGGAGGCGACTGGTGACGACGAGCTCGTGGCCGCGGTTCTCCGGGAGGACAGCGCATCGGTCAGCGTCCCGAGTTCGCCTTCGACGGGGGACGTCGCTGTCTACTCGTGGAGTCGCTGGGAACCGGACGTGCTCAGCCTGATGTACGCCAGCTCGGACCGCGGTACTCCGTTCGAGCTCGGTGACTTCGACGCGGACACCTTTGCTCCGCTGCTGTCGGCAGCCCGGGATCGGCGAGGTGCCGGATCCGACGAGGGCGTGCTCGTCGTCCACCACATGGCGGGATCGCCCGTGTGGGTCGAGATCACGGTCGATGACGACGTCGGCAACGACACCGCCCATGCGACCTTCGACGGCGAGCTGGTCAACCCGGAGTGACGATCCCGGCCGCCACGGCGACCTCGCGGTAGGCCTCGGCGAGGGTCGCCACCGTCTCGTGCGCGTTCAGCCCACTCGGGTTCGGCACCACCCAGAGCTCGGCTCCGGCCAGGTCCTCCGGCTGACGCCCTGACGTGGCCTTCGGCTGTCCGAAGGCCGTGCGGTAGGCGGTGATTCCGGCGACGGCGACCACGCGCGGCTTCTTCGCCGCGACCAGTGCAGTCAGCGCCGCACCGCCATCGCGCAGCTCGGCGGCCGTCAGCTCGGACGCCTTGATCGTCGCCCGGCGCACCAGGTTGGTGATACCGATGCCGCGAGCCCGCATCATCGCCCGGTCCTCGTCGGTCATCCCGTTGGCCGGATCGATGGGTCGCTCGATCACACCGCCCTTGAACAGGGCCGGGTAGAAACGGTTGCCCGGGTGGGCGAAGTGCGTGCTCGTCGCAGCCGTCCACAGCCCGGGATTGATGCCGACGAAGAGCAGCCGGAGCGGCTCGCCCGGTCCGGTCGGCAGGAGGTCGGGGACCTCCGCGTCGCGGAACGACTCGAGCTCCGAGCGGGAGAAGGTACGACGGGCCACGGGGTGAGCCTGTCACGATGGCGAGCATGGGAGTCGACGGAGCACCGTGGAACACGTTCGTCGAGGGGGACAACCTCGACGTACTGCCCACGCTCGCGGCTGGTTCCTTCGACCTGATCTACCTCGACCCGCCCTACAACACGGGCAATGGCTTCGCCTACAACGACGACTTCAAGGGCGCCCGTGGGGCCGGAGCGGCGGGTCGGCACGTCGCCTGGGTCGAGTACCTGCGGCCGCGGCTGGTCGCCGGCCACCGCGTGCTGGCCGACACCGGCGCCATCTTCGTCAGCATCGACGACCACGAGGTCGCGCACCTGCGCCTGCTGATGGACGAGGTGTACGGCGAAGCGAACTTCCTCGCGCAGATCGTGGTGAATCTCAACGCCAAGGGACGGCAGCTGGGGCGCGGCTTCGCGACCTCGCACGAGTACGTCCTGGCCTATGCGAAGGACGCGGCGTCGTGTGTCCTCGACGCGTCGTCCTCGACGACCGTCGTGGAGGCGGACTTCCCGCTGGTGGCCGATGACGGTCGGCGCTACCGACGGCTACCCCTGCGCAACACGAACAAGAAGTTCAACCCGTTGACCGCACCGACCCTGCACTTCGCGGTGTGGGGCGACCCGGTCAGCGGACGGGTGGCGACCGCGCCGTTCATGGGCGCAGTGGAGGTCAAGCCGGTGTTCGGCGACGGCGCTCCGGCGGTCTGGCGCTGGTCGCGCCCCCGCATCGACGAGCGGCCCGACGACCTCGAGTGCCGGGTCGTGCAGGGTGGCACGGGTGAACGGGTCGACGTCTACCAGCGCGACTGGCTGCACCCCGTGGGCGGGCGCCGCAAGAAGCTGCGCACCATCTGGCTGTCCGAGGAGATCGGTTCCACGGACACGGCCGTCGCCGAGCTCAAGGCGATCCTCGGGCACGTCTTCGAGTCACCGAAGCCGACCGGCCTGATCCGCCGCATCCTCGACACCATGCCGGACGACTGCCGCGTGCTCGACTACTTCGCCGGCAGCGGCACCACCGGCCACGCGGTCGCGCTCGCGAACCTGGCCGACGGCGGTCGTCGTACCTGCCTCTCGGTGAACTCCGCCGAACCGACGCGCGCCGGTTCGAACGCAGCACTTGCCGGCTACGCCACCGTCTCCGCCATCACCCGTGCGCGGCTCCGGGCCGTCGCCGATCAGATCGGCGGCGGCCTCGGCCCCGAATAGTCAGCTGAGCCCGGCCGCCTTCTCGAGAGCCGCGAGGTCGTCGTCAAGGTAGGTCAGCAACCGCTGCAGGTGCGGGACGGTACGACGGCAACCGGTCAGCCCGAACGCCATGTTGCCGTCGTACGACGTGCAGGTGATGTTGAGCGCCATGCCGTTGATCGGGATCGACAGCGGGTAGTTGCCGACCAGCTTCGCGCCGTTCCAGTAGTGCGGCACCCGCGGACCGGGCACGTTGCTGATGACGAGGTTGACCGGCGCCTGGACGATCCCCTGCAGACCCAGCAAGGGGAGCACGATCGACGGGGTCATGCCGATCGCACTCATCGCCACGATCTGCAGTGGCGTCATGGAGGACAGCGCTTCCTTGCCGTCCTTCATCGAGCGGCTGATCGACCGGAGCCGCTCGCCCGCGTCGGCGACGTCGGTGGGGAGGCGCACCATGATCGAGCCGACGGCGTTGCCTCCGGCACTGGACGCCTGGCCGGCCTGCTTCGCGTTGAGGCCGATCGGGACCATCGAGACGAGGGGAGCGTCGGGCAGCTCGCCGAGCTCGTCGAGGTAGGACTGCAGGGCGCCGCTGCACATGGCGAGCACGACGTCGTTGATCGTGGTCCCGGTGGACTTGCCGACGGTACGCAGTCGCTCGGTCGGCCAGTCCTGGGCGGCGAAGCGTCGTGCTCCGGTGATCGACTGGTTGAAGATCGTGCGTGGGGCCGACATCGACACGGCCGACGTCTCGTTGCGCATGCCCTTGCGGAGCGTCTTCATCAGGGCCAGCGGCATGCCAGCGGCTTCTCCGCTGATGCTGAGGGCCGAGCGGAACACGTCGGCGGGCAGGTCGGCCGCCGTACGGGCCACTGCGCCGGCCGCACCTGCCGCCGCGGCCGGCAGCGACTCGGCCTCGGGCACCTTCTTCTTGCGGGAGGCACCCTCGGCGAACGGCGCCGGCATGTTGCGGCGGTCGGGATCGGTGGACAGCACGCTCGCCAGGAGTCGCATCGCGGAGATCCCGTCGACCAGCGAGTGGTGCATCTTGGTGTACATCGCCACCCGGCCGTCGGCCAGGCCCTCGATGACATGCGTCTCCCACAGTGGCCGCTCCCACGCGAGGCGCGTGGAGTGCAGTCGGCCGCAGAGGTCCAGCAGCTCGCGGACCCGGCCGGGCTGGGGGAGCGCGCTGTGGCGCACGTGGTGCTCGATGTCGAACTGGTCGTCGTCGCGCCAGAAGAGCGCGCCCGCGGTGGTCACGGACCGGTACGGGTGCTTGAGGAACAGGGGCGCGATCTTCTCGGTGTCCCGCATCGACTCGAACATCTCGCGGATGTAGTCCGGCCCCACGCCGTCGGGCTTCTCGAAGAGCTGGAGCGACCCGACATGCATGGGCATGTTGCGGTTCTCGGCCAGCAGGAAGCCGGCGGAGGTCGGGTCGATCGGCCGGAAGGCGGGAGCAGAAACCACAGGGGCCCCTTTCGTTGCAGGACCTCGATACTCGCGCGTCGCGGGGACCCTCACAAGCACTTCCGACGTTTCAGGACGGTGTCGGCGTGGGAGAGACTCGGCGTGAGTGATTTCTCGACCCCCGCAGGCTGGTATCCGGACGGCAATGGCTGGGAGCGTCGTTGGGATGGCAACGGCTGGACCGAGGAACGCCGCCGGATGCCAGAGCCGACGCAGGTCCGGCCCGCGACACCGCCCGCGTCACCGCCCGCGTCACCGCCCGCGTCACCGCCGCAGGCAGCCGCGCCGACCGCCCCGCCGGTGACCGCGGCCCCGCAGGGTCCGCCGCCGCAGGGTCCGCCGCAGCACGCCCCGCAGGGGCTGCCGCCGACCGCTCCGCCGGTCGCCTCGCCCGTCCGTCAGCAGTCCTACGGCCACGTGCCGTCCGGGCATTCGCTGGAGACGCCGTACCCCGGGGCCCATGGCAACGCCTTCCCGGCCTACCAGTCCGGACCGCCGAAGAAGAGCAAGCTGTGGCTCTGGCTCACCCTCGGCCTGGTCCTGCTCCTGGGGGTCGGCGCCGGTGTCGTCCTCGCGGTCGTGCAGCCCTGGCAGGACGACGACTCGTCCTCGTCCAAGGGGTCCGACCCGGTCGAGCCGAGCGGCAAGGTGGCCGTCCAGGGCGACATCACCGGTGACGACAAGGGCGACGCGCTCTACTACGTCTACCAGGACTACGACGACGTCAAGAAGGTCACCGCGACCAGCAACGGCAACGGTTTCGAGCTGTCCGAGGTGGCGGTCGAGCCGTACGACGAGCCCGACGCGATGTACTTCGACTGGGACAGCGACGGCGTCACCGAGAACCTCACCTGGAAGTTCGTGCTGTCGGGCAAGCAGGTGACGCTGGCCTCCAGCGACGGCGACTTCCCCGGTGACCAGAACTTCACGATGTCGTTCTCGTCCCTGAGGGAGTACGACAGCGGCACGATCCGCGTCGTCAACGGGGACTTCGACGGTGACGGTGACCAGGACCTGGCCATCGCGGGTTCCAACGACAAGGTCGTCGACGTCAACGTCCTGCTGAACGACGGCAAGGGCACGTTCGCGGCGCCGGTTCTCTGGCTGTCGATCCCGAATGCGGTGATCGACTCCACGTGGATCACCGCGGGCGACTTCGACAAGGACGGCGACGCCGACCTGTGGGCCGAGCTGCCGGCCGAACGCCTCACCGACGAGGCCTACACGAAGTACTACTCCGGCGACCGCGGCTACGCGCTGCTGACCTCCACGGGCAAGACCTTCACGCTCGGCGCCATCAACAAGAGCAGCATCTACGACGACGCCTTCCTGGTCGGCGACGTCACCGGCGACGGCACGACGAACATCGTCGGGGTCAAGGCCAACTCCTACGACGAGGAGATCACGGTCTCCGTCTACGACGTGTCCAGCGGCCAGCTCAAGGTGGTGTCCGGGTTCACCGGCAAGTCCGACATCGGCGACCGGGCCCTCCAGGGCGCAAAGCTCAGCGACGTGGACGGCGACGGCAAGGCCGACGTGGTGTTCGTGGTCAAGGCCTACAACGACACGAAGTTCACCGGTGTCCAGGTCATGAAGTCGACGGGCGCCATCTTCGAGTCGGCGCTGGTCTGGGCCGAGACTCCTGTGTGCGTGGACGACGGGTGCCGGATCGAGTTCCTGCCGAAGGTCCGCTGACCGGTCCGGTCGGTCCTTCCCTCGGTCCTACTGGTCGAGCTCCCTGCGGAGCTCGGTGACGACCGAGTCGACGACCGCGACGAGGTCGCCGTCGGTGCGTTCGGCAACGGCCCGTTGCCGGGCGTACGACGGTCCGCGCTTCAGCAGGTCCATCACCGACGCCAGCTCTTCCTCGCAGCCGAGCTTCGCCGCGGTGGGTTCCAGCTGCGGGATCAGGTCGGCGAGGTCATCGGTGACCAGTCGCTCGTTGGACTTGTCATCGAGGATCACGATGGCCTCGACGCCGTACCGCGCGGAACGCCACTTGTTCTCCTGGACGTGCCACGGCGGCATCGTCGGCAGGGTCTCGCCGGCGGCGGCGCGGTCGTCGAGCCAGATCGCCAGGCAGTGCATGAGGGCGACCAGTGCTGACATGTCGCTCAGCGTGGAGACGCCGTCGCAGATCCGGTTCTCGAGCGTGCCGTGCTTGATGGCCGGGCGCACGTCCCAGCGGATCTCGCTCAGGTCGTCGATGACGCCGGTGACGATCTGGTCGCTGGCGAACTGCTCGAACTCCTCCCAGCGCTCGAACTGGAACGGCAGGCCGGCGGTCGGGAGCTGCTGGAACATCAGCGCCCGGTTCGACGCGTAGCCGGTGTCGACGCCGTTCCAGATCGGCGAGGACGCCGACAGGGCCTGCAGGTGCGGGAAGTAGGTGAGCAGCGCGGACATCACCGGCATCACCCGGCTCTGCTCGGGCAGGCCGACGTGCACGTGCACTCCCCAGATGAGCATCTGCCGGCCCCACCACTGCGTGCGGTTGATCAGCTCGGCGTACCGATGGCCCTCGGTCAGCTGCTGCCCGGTCCACGAGGCGAACGGGTGCGTGCCGGCGCCGTACAGGTCGATGTTCAGGTCGTCGGCCGCCGGTACGACGTATCGCAGCGTGTTGCGCAGGTCCGCCATCGCGTCCTTCACCGTCGGGCAGATCCCGGTGACGACCTCGACGGTGTTCTTCAGCAGCTCCTTGTGGAGCTTCTCCGGCTCCGGCATCCGCGGCTTGGCCCGCGCGAACAGGTGGGCCGCCTCGTTGCGGAGGTCGCGGGTCGCCCGATCCACCAGCGCAAACTCCCACTCCACCCCCAGCGTGGGTGCCGCTGAACCATGGAAGTCGATGCGCACGTGCTCACCCTAGGGCGCGAAGTGTGGGAATTGGGGTGTCGAGGTGTGCCTCGTGGGGGCACGAAGTGTGGGAAATGGGATATCGAGGTGTGCCTCGTCCATCACTTTGGTGACGTTCAATGCCCGAGAGCCCCGCGCAGCCTGTGGATACGGACCTCTCCTCCACAGGGTCGGACCAGATCTGCGTGGGCGGTGGCGTCTCGATCCATCGTCGTCGCCATGGAGTTCCTCGATCGCGTCGCTGACCGCCCGTTCACCAGCGCCATGGCCGTGGCCGGCGGAGCCACCCGCGACCAGGTCCGCGACTGGGTCCGGACGGGAACGGTCCGGCGCATCCTCTCGGACGTGTACGTCGACGCGTCGGCCGCCGACGGAGTGGAGCTGCGGGCCCGGGCAGCCTCATTGGTGTTGCCCGAGCACGCGGTCGTCTGTGACCGCTCGGCCGCGTGGCTGCACGGCGTCGACGTCCTCGAGTTCGCCGAACACGATCTCGTGCCGGACCTGGACGTGGTGTCGGTCAACTGCAACAACCCATCCAGGCGCCGGGGGATCTTTGGCGGCAAACGGGACCTGCTGGAGTCGGAGATCACCGTCGTGCAGGGCGTCCGGGTCACGACACCCCTCCGGACGGTCTGCGACCTGGTGTGCCTGCGGGGGCGGTGGCAGGCGATGGCCGTTCTCGACGCGTTCCGTCGTGCGTTCGGCATCACCGAGGCTGAGCTCCGCGCGATGCTCCCGCGCTTCGCTGGCCGCCGAGGATGCAGACAGCTGCGCGAACTGATCCCGCTGTCGACCGACCAGGCTGACTCCCGCCCCGAGTCCTGGACGCGGATCATCATCCACGACGAAGGCCTCCCGGTTCCGGCCGCGCAGGTGTGGGTCGTCCTGCCGAGCGGGCGGCGAGCTCGGGTCGAGAACGCCTACGCGTACCTCCGGATCGGAGTGGAGTACGACGGCGAGGAGGACCACACCACGGATGAGGACCGCGACCACGACGACGGTCGCCGGGGCGAGCTCGACGACGAGGGCTGGATCATCCTGGTGTTGCGCAAGCACGACTTCGGGCCGGGGCAGCGTGAGGCCTGGCTCCGTGAGCTACGAGCCGCCATCGACAGCCGGAGCCCGGAGCGTGCCAGCAAGCGGATCTACGCGCGGGGTCCCGACGAGCCGTCGTACCGCTGGAAGCGCCGCAGGCACTGACACTTCGTGCCCCCAACACCCACACTTCGTGCCCCCAACACCCACACTTCGTGTCAGGGGAGGAGCGCGCCGATCGCGGGGAGGGAACCGGTGATCAGCTGGAGGAGGTCGTCGCGGGTCAGCCCGGCGTCGTCGTCGATCCAGGTGAGGACGAGGTCCTCGACCATGGCCTGCCAGGCGTGGATGACGAGGCGGACCGGCGGGGTGTCCTGGATGATCGGGTTGTCGGGGTCGGCGGTGAAGAACCGGTCGGCAAGCGCGGCGAAGGTGGTCTCGTAGATCGCGCGGAGCTTGTCGTTGCTCCCCGAAGCGGCCTTCACGAGCGAGCGGTAGCCGGCGGTGTTGGCGACGACGTAGTCGACGTAGCCGGTCAGGGAGACGAGCAACCGGTCGAGTGGCTCGCCCTCCGGCGGGGGAGCGGTCTGCTCGTACAGGTCGTCGGCCGCGCGCTGCACGACGGCTTCGTAGTAGCCCTGCTTGCCCCCGAAGTAGTGGTACAGCAGGCCGCGCGAGATGCCGGCTTCCTCGGCGATGAGGTCGATCGACAGCTCCTCGAGCGACCGCGTCGCGAGCAACTGCACGCCGAGGTCGAGCAGCTGGCTGCGTCGCTCGTCGGGCGTCAGGCGGGTGCGGGAGTGGGTGGTGGCCGTCACGTGGACCATTCTATTGACAGATATTCAATAGTGGCAATAGCGTCCTCCCATGAGTTCAACAACGACTCCCACGCAGGTCGACCACCTCATCGTCGGCGCCGGCTTCGCCGGACTGGCCGCCGCCATCAAGCTCGACGAGGCAGGCGAGCGCGACCTCGTCGTGATCGAGAAGGACAGCGACGTGGGTGGCACGTGGCACATCAACACCTACCCGGGTGCCGAGTGCGACGTCCCGAGCCAGCTGTACTCCTACTCGTTCGCCCTCAACCCGGACTGGTCGAAGGTCTACTCCCCGCAGCCGGAGATCCTCGAGTACATCCGCAAGGTCGCCCGCGACTCGGGCACGCTCGACCGGTTCGTCTTCAACACCGCCGTCATCGATTCGACGTGGGATGCCGCGACCCAGCGCTGGACGGTGCGTACCGAGGGCCCCGACGGCCCCCGTGTGTACGCCGCCCGCACCGTCGTCTCCTGCGCCGGCGGACTCTCCGAGCCGCGCCTGCCCGAGATCGACGGCATCGACTCGTTCGACGGCGAGATCTTCCACTCCGCCCGGTGGAACCACGACGTCGACCTGACCGGCAAGCGCATCGCCGTGATCGGGACCGGCGCGTCCGCGATCCAGCTCGTCCCCGAGCTCCAGGAGATCGCGGGACACGTCGACGTCTACCAGCGCACTCCCAACTGGGTGATCCCGCGCAACGAGCGCAGGTTCACCAGCCTCGAGAAGACGGCGTTCCGCAAGGTGCCGGGCCTCCAGCGTGCCGCGCGATCGGCGGTCTACTCGACCCTCGAGGGCCGGGTGCCGGCGTTCGCGAAGTTCCCCGACCTGCTCAAGGTCGTCGAGGCCCAGGGCAGGAAGAACATCAACGGCGCGATCAAGGACCCCGAGCTGCGCGCCAAGGTCACCCCGACCTACCGCGCGGGCTGCAAGCGGATCCTGATCTCCAACAAGTGGTACCCCGCGCTCGCTGCCGACAACGTCGACCTGGTCACCGACCCGATCGTGAAGATCACGCCGACCGGTGTGGTCACGGCCGACGGCACCGAGCGGCCGATCGACGTCCTCGTCGTCGCCACGGGCTTCTACGTCACCGAGCCGCCCATCGCCGAGCACGTCACCGGCAAGGACGGCCGGACGCTGGCCGACCTGTGGAACGAGCAGGGCATGGCGGCGTACAAGGGAACGACCATCCACGGCTTCCCGAACCTCTTCCAGATCGTCGGTCCGAACACCGCCCTGGGCCACTCGAGCATCATCTTCATCATCGAGTCGCAGGTGAAGTACGTCGTCGAGGCCGCCAAGGCGATGCGGCGTGAAGGCCTCGGTGCGGTCGAGCCCACGCAGTCCGCGCAGGACGAGTGGACCGCCGACATCCGGCAGAAGATGAAGCCGACCGTGTGGCAGACCGGCGGTTGCGCCAGCTGGTACCTGGACAAGTTCGGCAACAACACCACCCTCTGGCCCGGACAGACGTTCACGTTCCGCCAGCACCTGACAAAGTTCGACCTCGACAAGTACGACGTCGAGCCGGTCAGCACCCCCGTCAAGACCCGAGCCAGGAAGAAGGTCAGCAAGTGAAGGACTTCAAGAACAAGGTCGTGGTCATCACCGGAGCCGGCTCCGGCATCGGCCGCGCACTCGCACTGAACTTCGCAGGCAAGGGTGCCCGCCTCGCGCTCTCGGACGTCAACGAGGCCGGGCTCGCCGAGACGGTCGCGCTCGCGGAGAAGGCAGGAGCCCCCGACGTCCACAGCGCACGGCTCGACGTCGCCGACCGTGCGGCCTTCGTGGCCTACGCCAAGGACGTCGCCGATCACTTCGGCCAGGTCAACGTCGTCATCAACAACGCAGGCGTCGCCCTCGCCGGCAACGCCGTCGACCTCGCGTACGACGACATGGACTGGATCGTCGGCATCAACTTCTGGGGCGTGGTGCACGGGACCAAGGAGTTCCTGCCGTACCTCATCGAGTCGGGAGACGGCCACGTCGTCAACCTCTCCTCGCTGTTCGGCCTGCTCGCGATCCCCGGCCAGAGCGCCTACAACGCCACGAAGTTCGCGGTCCGGGGCTTCACCGAGGCACTGCGCGAGGAGATGCTCATCGCCGGTCACAAGGTCGGCGTGACGTCCGTGCACCCGGGCGGCATCAAGACCGGCATCGCGCGGAACGCCCGGGTCTCCGACAAGGAGGACAAGGCCGCCACGGCGAAGCTGTTCGACGAGAAGCTCGCGAAGATGACACCGGAGCGCGCAGCCGAGATCATCATCAAGGGCATCACGAAGAACCAGGCACGCGTGCTGGTCGGCCTTGATGCCCACGCCCTGCACAACTTCCAGAAGTTCACCGGCTCGCGCTACGAGGACATCGTGGCGCTGGTGTCGAAGAAGTTCATGCCCACACCGATGATCTGAAGGTGGTCTGACCCTGGACGCGTCCCTCGACCGGATGTGGACCCGGAGCCGGTTGTCGCTCCGGGGACGGGTTGACCGCTGGCGCAGCAAGCTGTGGGTCGTGGTCCAGTGCGCCATCGCCGCGGGGGTGGCGTGGTGGATCGCGGCCGACCTGATCGGTCACGAGACGCCGTTCTTCGCGCCCATCGCGGCGGTGGTGTCGCTCGGGACGTCGTACGGACAGCGCCTGCGGCGCGTCGTCGAGGTCACCCTCGGCGTCGCGATCGGTGTGTTCGTGGCGGACGTCCTGGTGGCCGGCATCGGCTCCGGCGGATGGCAGATCGGGCTGATCGTGCTGCTGGCCATGTCGACCGCGCTGCTGCTCGACGCGGGCCAGCTCTTCGTCACCCAGGCGGCGGTGCAGTCGATCGTCGTCGCGGCCCTGATGCCCGATGCGGGGGGTGCGTTCCTCCGGTGGACCGATGCCCTGATCGGTGGCTCGGTCGCGCTGGTCGCCGCCATGATCGTGCCGGCCGCACCCTTGCGCAGGCCGCGGGAGCAGGCGGCCGCGGTGGCCCGCAAGATCGCCGACCTGTTGCGGGCGGCGTCCGACGCGATGGTCGACGGCGAGGTCGGCCCGGCGCTGGACCTGCTCGCCGATGCCCGGGCGACCGACCGGATGATCCGGGAGCTGCAGTCGGCGGCCGAGGAGGGGATGTCGGTCGTCAGCTCGTCGCCGTTCCGGGTGCGGCACCGCGAAGGCCTGCGCCAGATGGTGGAGCTGGTCGACCCGCTCGATCGCTCCCTGCGCAGCACCCGTGTCCTGGTCAGGCAGGTCGCGCTCGCGGCCTACCGGAACCGGCCGGTGCCGCCGTCGTACGCACGCGTCACGGCCGACCTCGCCGCTGCCGCCGATGCCGTGGCCAACGAGCTCGCGGCCGATCGGCTGGCGATCGAGGCCCGCGACGTGGTGCTCGCCGTGGGTGCCGCCACCGGGGTCGTCGAACGCAGCGAGATCCTCACCGCCGAGGCGATCCTCGCCCAGCTGCGCGCGATCGTCGCCGACCTGCTGATGGTCACCGGCATGGGCCAGCTCGAGGCGACCGACGCCTTGCCGCCTCCGCGGTAGTGGGCATGCCAGAATCCTCGCCGTGAGCAACCTGGTGGAGCAGAGCGTCGAGATCAACGCTCCGATCGGCACCGTCTTCGCGTACGTCGACGACTTCACGACGACGAAGGACTGGATGTACGGGCTGAGCAAGATCGACCCCGTCACCGACCAGGTGCGAGGCGTCGGCGCGGAGTACGACGGCATCATGAAGGTCGGTGTCCCGCTCAAGTCGCGGATCAGGTGCACCGACTGGGCGCTGGACGAGCGCATCGAGTTCACCTCGATCAAGGGCATCCAGAACACCCAGCGCTGGACGTTCACCGACCTCGGCGAAGGACGCACGCGCGTCGACGCGTGGATCAGCTACACGTTGCCGGGCGGTCCCGCCGGCAAGGCCATGGAGCGGGCCGTGCGTCCGGTCATCGGCCTGGCCATCCGGCACACGAGCCACTCGCTGGTGAAGAACGTCGAAGCGCTCTGAACTGACTCAGACCTGCGCTGCATACAGGTCGTAAGGGTCGTGCAGGGTGCGGCCCAGGGCGTCCTGCAGCCACCGTGCGTCCCTCGACGACGCACGCTGCGCGGCGTTCACCGACCCGTCGGAGGTGAGGTTCGAGGCGAAGATGCCGGCCGCCGACTTCGGCAGGAAGTCCTCGTAGACGATCGGCTGGAGCACGCCGTCGGCATCGCGCCGGTAGTAGGCGAGACCTGCGTCGTGGAGACCCTGCTCGGTGTCGGGGAATGCGGCCAGCCCCTGGTCGTCGTACAACGCACGACCGGCGGGGGTGAGGGCGACGCCGCGCGCCTCGACCTCCCCGAATCGCACGCTGAGTGCGTCCGGAACCAGGCTGCCGTCGGCCTCGCGGAACATCCGTGGTTCGGCGAGTGCGCGGAACGACGTCTGCCGGAGCAGGACCGCAGGCTTCGAGGTGAGCGGCGGGCCCTGGATCCGGTCGATCATCGCGATGCCGCGCTCGGTCATCCGGCGGTAGAGCTCGTCGATGTCGAGCACCCGCGGCGTGAGGTGGTTGATGTGGGTCGAGGCCACGCCACCGATGTCGGCCGCGACGGACGAGATCGCCTCGAGGTGGTCGTACCACGCACGATCGACCGGCTCGGGGGACAGCGCGAACGACGCGGTGGCCAGCTCGAGGAACCGGTCCGCATCGACCGCTTCCAGCCCGCCGCCCTTCTCCGCGAGGTCGGCGAGGTCGAGCAGCTCGTCGGGGAACAGCTTCCGCGCGCCCAGGAACTCCTCGAGCTGGGCCTGCGTGCGGGCGTCGAAGAAGCGCCGGTCGTCGGGCACGAGCAGCGAGGTGAAGACCCGGAACGGGTTGACCGCGAGCTCCCGGACGTCGACCGGACGAAACGCCGTCGACACCACCGGGATCGGTGGGTTGGCCTCGCGCAGGTCGTAGAACCCGACCGGGTACATCCCGCAGGCCCCGAAGATCCGGCCCACCTGGGCCATCTCCTCGGGCGTCCCGACCCGGATCGCGCCGTGCCGCTCGGCCGTCACGCGCCCGATCGACCCGAGGCGCTCGGCCCCGGGGCCCAGCGCTGCCAGCACGTCGGCGTTCACGGCCTCGGAGACCTCGACCAGCGTGTTGTAGGCCGGGACCTCCGAGCCGTAGAGCGCCGACAGCGACCGGGCGAACCGGGCGCGAAGCTCGGTCGCGCCGATCAGGCTCATCCGAACTCGACCCCCTGGGCCAGCGGCAGCTCGGTCGAGTAGTTGATCGTGTTGGTCGAGCGCCGCATGTAGGCCTTCCACGCGTCCGAGCCGGACTCGCGCCCGCCACCGGTCTCCTTCTCGCCACCGAACGCGCCACCGATCTCGGCGCCCGACGTACCGATGTTGACGTTGGCGATGCCGCAGTCCGAGCCGACGGCCGAGGTGAACAGCTCGGCCTCGCGGACGTCGAGCGTGAAGATCGCCGACGACAGGCCCTGTGCGACCTCGTTGTGCAGCGCGATCGCCTCGTCGAGGTCGGCGTACTTCAGCACGTAGAGCACGGGGGCGAAGGTCTCCGTCTTCACGATGTCGGTCTGCGCCGGCATGTCGACGATCGCGGGTACGACGTACTGGCCACCCTGCACGCCGTCGGCTCTGCCACCACCGGTGACCAGGCGGCCTCCGTCGGCCTGCGCCTGCTCGACCGCACCGAGGAAGCCCTCGGTCGCGGCGGCGTCGACCAGCGGACCGACGAGCGTGCTCGCGTCGAGCGGCGAACCGATGGACAGGGTGCCGTAGGCCTTGGACAGCCGGTCGATCAGCTCGTCGTGCACGGACTCGTGGACGATGACGCGGCGCAGCGACGTGCACCGCTGGCCGGCGGTGCCGACCGCCGAGAAGACGATGCCACGGACCGCGAGGTCCAGGTCGGCCGAGGGCGCGACGACGGCGGCGTTGTTGCCACCCAGCTCGAGCAGGCAGCGGCCCAGGCGCGCGGCGACCCGCGGCGCGACGAGCTTGCCCATCCGGGTGGAGCCGGTGGCCGAGACCAGCGGCACGCGCGGGTCGTCGACCAGTACCTCGCCGACCGCGCTCTCGCCCAGGACCAGCTGGCTGAGCCCCTGCGGCGCCCCCACTCTGCGGGCAGCCTCGGATGCCAGGGCCTGACACGCGAGCGCGGTCAGCAAGGTCTTCTCCGACGGCTTCCAGACCACGGCGTCGCCCGCGACGAACGCGAGGGCGGCGTTCCAGGACCAGACGGCCACGGGGAAGTTGAAGGCGCTGATGACGCCGATGACGCCCAGCGGGTGCCACTGCTCCATCATCCGGTGGCCCGGTCGCTCGGACGCGATCGTCAGGCCGTGCAGCTGGCGGGACAGGCCGACCGCGAACTCGCAGATGTCGATCATCTCCTGGACCTCGCCGAGGCCCTCGGAGCGGATCTTGCCGGCCTCGATCGAGACCAGCTCGCCCAGCAGGTCCTTGTGCTCGCGCAGCAGGTTGCCGAGCTCGCGCACCAGCTGGCCGCGGACCGGACCGGGCACCGAACGCCAGTCCTCGAAGGCCGTCTGGGCGGCGGTCACCGCAGCCGTGACGTCGGACGCGCTGTGCGCAGGGAGGCGTCCGAGCTCGGACCCGTCGATCGGGGTCCGGGACACGAGCGTGCCGTCAGCAGTGAAGGGGTCGCCGGCGCCGAGGGCCGCGAGGATCTCCCGCGAACGGGCTGCCAGGTCAGTGGGGGTGCTCATGCCGAAATCTTTCCGTAGTCCCTGAAACGGCGACCTGCGTGCGTGGAGTGCAGGTCCTCGAGAGTGATGTCCTCCTGCCGCACGAAACCCTCCTGCGGCAGCTTGCCGTCGGCGACCAGCTCGAGGACGGCGACGGCCGAGGAGGCCGTGGTCCACGAGATCGCGCGCCACATGCGCCCGTCGATCTCGATGGGCAGGTAGCCACGCACGTGGTTCTCACGGAACGGCTGGCCGTCCTTGATGCCTTCGACGGCGGCGTGGAGGTAGACGATGTCGTCGTTGACCGGCGGCTTGGCCTTGACCAGGATCCGCCCGACCTCCTCGCGGCAGTCGCGCAGGCCGAGCTCGTCGAACAGGAAGTGCATCTGGTCGAAGTGGCCGGGGTAGCGCAGCGTCTTGTAGTCGAGGCGCTGCACGCGCCCTTCGTACGACTGGCACATGGTGCCGAGGCCACCGGAGGTCAGGGCAGCCTCGAGCTCGATGCCGCCGATGACGACGCGCTCCTTCTCCTCCATCGCCGGCACCATCTGGCGGCGACCGGAACGGAGCACCTCGCAGTCGTTGAGGTACTCGTTGACGACGCCCTCGGCCGACCAGTTGAACGCGTAGCCCAGCAACCCGGTGGGGTTCTGGGGGAGCGCGCCGACCTTGAGCTCGATCGAGCGGATCTCCGAGAATCCCTTGGCGAGCGAGGCTCCGACGATGCCGATCAGCCCCGGCGCCAGGCCGCACTGCGGCACGAAGGCAACGCCCGGCGTCTGCCCGGCGAGCTCGATCACGCGCTGCGTGGTGGGCACGTCCTCGGTCAGGTCGAAGTAGTGGCAGCCCACGGCCGCCGCTGCCTCGGCGACCTCGATGTTGCGGTCGTACGGCAGGCACGAGACGACGGCGTCGACACCGCGCAGCGCGTCCTGCAGCGCCGTGGCGTCCTTGACGTCGAGCTCAGCGGTCTCGAAGCGCAGCCCCGGGTGGGGCGTCGCGTCGTAGCCGCTGACCTTGAAGCCGGCGTCGGTGAGCAGTCCTGCCACCAGTTCGCCGACCTTGCCCAGGCCGATCACGCCGACCTGGTTGATGCTGCGCTTTCCTTGGGCCGCGGTCACCGCAGACTCCCTTCGAGTTGGTCCATTCCCCAGTTGAGGTCGTCGGTGGATACGACGAGTGGCGGCGCGAGCCGGATGGTCGAGCCGTGCGTGTCCTTGGCGAGGACGCCGTGTGCCATCAGGCGCTCGCAGACTTCACGCCCGGTGCCGAGCGATGGGTCGATGTCGACGCCGGCCCACAGGCCGCGGGTGCGGAAGCCGACGACGCCGTTGCCGACCATCGCCTGCAGTCGCTCCGTGAGTACGACGCCGAGCTGGTCGGCGCGCGCCTGGTGCTCGCCGGAGGCCAGCATCGACACGACCTCCAGGCCGACCGCGCACGCGAGCGGGTTTCCGCCGAACGTGGAGCCGTGCTGTCCCGGGTGCAGCACGCCGAGCACGTCGCGGTTGCCGACGACTGCGGAGACGGGCACGATGCCGCCGCCGAGCGCCTTGCCGAGGACGTAGAGGTCGGGCACGACGCCGTCGTGGTCACAGGCGAACGTCTTGCCGGTGCGGCCGAGTCCGGCCTGGATCTCGTCGGTGACGAAGAGCACGTTCTCGCGGGTGCACAGCTCCCGGAGTCCGACGAGGAACCCGGCCGGCGGGATGATCACGCCGCCCTCGCCCTGGATCGGCTCGATGAGCACGGCCACGGTGTCCGGGGTGATCGCGGCCTCGATCGCGGCCAGGTCGCCGTACGGAACCATGTCGAAGCCCGGGGTGAAGGGTCCGAAGCCGTCGCGGGCGTCGGGGTCGTCGGAGAAGCCGACGATCGTGGTGGTGCGACCGTGGAAGTTGCCGGCTGCCACGATGATCCGGGCCTGGTCGGCGGCGACGCCCTTGACGTCGTACCCCCACTTGCGGCTGACCTTGATCGCGGTCTCCACTGCTTCGGCGCCGGTGTTCATCGGTAGCACCATGTCCTTGCCGCACAGGTCGCCGAGGGCGGCGCAGAAGTCGGCGAACCGGTCATGGACGAAGGCGCGGCTGGTCAGGGTGAGCCGGTCCAGCTGCGCGTGCGCGGCGGCCAGCAGGCGCGGGTGGCTGTGGCCGAAGTTCAGCGCGGAGTAGCCCGCGAGCAGGTCGAGGAAGCGGCGACCGTCGACGTCGGTCAGCCAGGCGCCCTCCGCGTGGCTGAGCACCACGGGCAGGGGGTGGTAGTTGTGCGCGGTCCGGGCCTCGGCTCGGGCCACCTCCGCAGCGGTGCGTCGGGGAGTCAGGACGCTGCGATCAGTGGTGATGCTCATGGAATTCCCTCCGTCACCCTGATGGCACCGGAGGATCTCCGGTGGATTGCCAGATTGTCGGACAATCTTTGTCCACTGTAACCCAGGCCACACGACGAAAAGCGAATCGGGCGGCCTTCGGATGGCCCTGCGTCCGGCACCGATTGATAACTGGTTGCGGGGGAGCGGGAGAATGGTCGGGCTGTGGACATCACCTACCCGCCCGACCTGCCGGTCAGCGCCCGTCGCGAGGACATCGCCGCGGCGATCCGTGACCACCAGGTCGTGATCGTCGCGGGCGAGACCGGCTCCGGGAAGACGACCCAGCTGCCGAAGATCTGCCTCGAGCTGGGACGCGGGCTCCGCGGCGACGACGGCCGGGTGCGGATGATCGGCCACACCCAGCCACGCCGGATCGCGGC
>NZ_JBMCZA010000210.1:56243-56676 GCF_048654705.1 Nocardioides sp. CPCC 206348 | reverse complement strand
CGAGCTCGGCGACCTCGTCGGCTACCAGGTGCGCTTCACCGACAAGACGTCGAAGGCCAGCCGGATCAAACTGATGACCGACGGCATCCTGCTGGCCGAGCTCCAGCGGGACCGGATGCTGCGTCGCTACGACACGATCATCATCGACGAGGCCCACGAGCGCAGCCTCAACATCGACTTCCTGCTGGGCTACCTGCGCCAGCTGCTGCCCAAGCGGCCGGACCTCAAGCTGATCATCACGTCGGCGACGATCGATCCGGAGCGCTTCGCCGAGCACTTCGCGGCCGCCGACGGGACGCCCGCCCCGATCATCGAGGTCTCGGGCCGCACCTACCCGGTCGAGGTCCGCTACCGGCCTCTCATCGAGGAAGCCGAGGAGGACGCCGACGCCGAGCGGTTCGCCCGCGACCCCACCGAGGCGATCGTCGATGCC
>NZ_JBMCZA010000210.1:55618-56233 GCF_048654705.1 Nocardioides sp. CPCC 206348 | reverse complement strand
TTCCTCCCGGGCGAACGCGAGATCCGCGACACCGCCGAGGCGCTCGCTCCCCTCGCTGACGGCGTGCGCGGGGTCGACGTGCTCCCGCTCTACTCGCGGTTGTCGGCCGCCGAGCAGCACCGCGTCTTCCAGCCCGCGCGCGGCTCCCGGCGTCGCGTCATCCTCGCCACGAACGTCGCCGAGACCTCGCTGACCGTCCCGGGCATCCGCTACGTCATCGACACCGGCGTCGCGCGGATCTCCCGATACTCCGTGCGCACCAAGGTGCAGCGGCTGCCGATCGAGCCGATCAGCCAGGCCTCCGCCAACCAGCGCTCCGGGCGCTGTGGGCGCGTCGCGGCGGGCATCGCGATCCGGTTGTACGCCGAAGAGGACTTCGACGCACGCCCCGAGTTCACCGACCCGGAGATCATCCGGACCAACCTCGCCTCGGTCATCCTCCAGATGACGTCGCTGGGCCTCGGCGACATCGCCCGGTTCCCGTTCGTCGAACCGCCCGACCGCCGCAACATCCAGGCGGGCGTGCAGCTGCTCGAGGAGCTGGGTGCGGTGTCCGGGCAGGGCGACCTGACCAAGATCGGTCGCCGCCTCGCCCGGCTCCCGATCGACCCGCGG
>NZ_JBMCZA010000210.1:53930-55574 GCF_048654705.1 Nocardioides sp. CPCC 206348 | reverse complement strand
CTCGTCATCGTGGCGGCCCTGTCGTTGCAGGATCCGCGCGAGCGGCCCGGGGTCGACCGCCCGAAGGAACAGGCACAGGCCGACCAGTTCCATGCCCGCTTCAAGGCCGAGGGCTCGGACTTCCTGACGCTGCTCAACCTGTGGCGCCACGTGCGCGAGCAGCAGAAGGAGCTGTCGGGCAGCGCGTTCCGCCGGATGTGCAAGCGGGAGTTCCTCAACTACCTGCGGGTGCGGGAGTGGCAGGAGTTCGTCAGCCAGCTGCGGCAGGTGGCCAAGGAGATCGGCGTACGAACCGAGGTCGCGGCCGGCACGGGCGAACCCGACGCGGACGGCATCCACCAGGCGCTCCTGTCCGGCCTGCTCTCGCACGTCGGCCTGCTGGAGGAGCGGGAGAAGCCGGCGCCCGGCTCCCGTACCCCGAAGGACCGCCGGCCGGGTCCCCGCGAGTACCTCGGCGCCCGCGGCGCGAAGTTCGCGATCTTCCCCGGCAGCGGCCTGGCCCGGAAGAACCCGCAGTTCCTGATGGCCGGCGAGCTCGTCGAGACCGGTCGCCTGTGGGCCCGCCAGAACGCCGAGATCAAGCCGGAATGGGCCGAGCGGCTCGGCGACCACCTGGTGAAGCGGACCTACTCCGAACCGCACTGGTCGCGGAAGCGGCAGTCGGTCATGGCCCGCGAGCGGGTCACCTTGTACGGCGTCCCGCTGGTCGCGGATCGCGCCGTGACCTACGGACGGATCGATCCGGCGCTGTCCCGGGAGCTGTTCATCCGGCACGCGCTCGTCTACGGCGAGTGGGACACCCGGCACCGCTTCTTCCAGCACAACCGGAAGCTCCTGGCCGAGGCCGAGGAGCTGGAGCACCGTGCCCGCCGCCGCGACCTGGTGGTCGACGAGCACACCCTGTTCGACTTCTACGACGCCCGGGTCGGCGAGGGTGTCGTCAGCGGCGCGCACTTCGACCGCTGGTGGCGCGACGCCCGCAAAGCGCACCCGGAGCTGCTCACCTTCGACCCGGCGATGCTCACCCATGACACGGTCGACGAGGTCCGCGAGGCCGACTACCCCGAGGAGTGGTCGCTGGCCGGAGGCCTGACCTTCCCGATCAGCTACCACTTCGAGCCGGGCGCGAAGGACGACGGCCTCACGATCGACATCCCCGTGTCGACCCTGAACCGGGTCGATGACGAGGACTTCTCGTGGATCGTGCCCGGCCTGCGTGAGGAGCTGGTCACCGAGCTGATCCGCAGCCTGCCCAAGGCTTTGCGCGTGAACTTCGTGCCGGCGCCCAACACGGCACGGGAGTTCCTGGCCGCCGTACCCGCGGGGGAGGAGCCGCTGCTGGTGGCCCTCGAACGCCACCTGCGTTCCACGACCGGCGTCCACGTCCCGCGCGACGCGTGGGACCTGGCCAACCTCGGCGCCCACCTCACGCCGACCTACCGCGTGGTCGACGAGTCCGGCCGGGTGCAGGGTCGTGGCAAGTCGCTGACCGACCTCAAGGCCCCGCTGCAACCGCAGTTCGAGAAGGCGATGGCGGCCGTCGCGTCCGACTCCGGGGTGGCCCGGACCGGCGAGAAGACCTGGGTGTTCGACGAGATCCCGGCGACGGCGACCTGGACCCGCGCCGGCCACGAGGTCGAGGCC
>NZ_JBMCZA010000210.1:12210-53854 GCF_048654705.1 Nocardioides sp. CPCC 206348 | reverse complement strand
CCTGCTCGACCTCGGCACCAAGCCGCTCGCCGGCATCGTCGACGGCTTCACGAACGTGGAGAAGCTCGGCCTCGCCGGCACTCCCTACTCCGGTGTCCCCGCCCTCCTGACCGACTGCCTGCGTGCGGTCGTGGTCGACGCGGTCGACGCGGCCGGACCGATCCGCACCCGTCAGGAGTACGACGACCTGCTGGCCCCGTTGCGCACGGCCGCCGCACCCGCAGTGCGCCAGGTGCTGGCCGAGCTGCTGCGCGTCCTGGAGACCTGGCGCGAGGTCGAGCGGCTGCTCAGCGGCCGGGCCGACATGCTGATGCTGCCGGCGCTGACCGACCTCAAGGCCCAGCTCGGCCGACTGGTCCACGACGGCTTCGTCGGTGAGGCGGGTGCCGCGCGCCTGCGTCGCTACCGCCCGTGGCTGGCCGCGATGCGCGAACGCCGGCAGGCCCTGGAGACCGGGGGACCGGCGGCCCTGGGCCGCGACCGCCAGCGACTCGATCTCGTCCAGCCGTTGCAGGAGGCCTGGCTGGCGCGGGTCGCCGCTCTTCCCGAGGGTCGCCCCGCGGGCGCCGGTCTGCGCGCCATCGGCTGGATGCTCGAGGAGTACCGCGTGTCCCTGTGGGCCCAGCACCTCGGCACCGACGGCCCCGTCTCCGACGTGCGGCTGCGCAAGGCATTCGACGCACTCTGACGCCCTTCCGACCGCGACGGGCCTACGCTGTCCGGGTGTCCGAGTCCCGTCCGCACCATCGCCCCGTCCCGCGGGAGGCTGCGTTCTTCGAGGACCACGCCGATGGCGTCGATCCGGCGCTCGTGACCGAAGCGGCCGAGCGCGCCGCCGTACTCCTGGTGCGCGGAGCGCACGACAGCGACGACGCGAATGTCGCCGAACGCCTCGTCCACCTCGCCGACACCGAGGGCATCGAGGCGATCGCCCAGGTCTGGTCGCACGCGTCGGCCGACTCGCTGTCGGGCTGCCTCTGGCGGCTCTACCTCCTCCGTTCGTGGGTGTACGCCGACCCGGCCGGTGTGGCGCGGCAGTTCGAGGCCGGACGGGCGCGTGCGGAGTTCGCCCGGGTGGTCGCCGGGGTCGCCGATCCGCCGGGTCCGGATGAGTTGCGCCACATGATCGACGAGGTGCTGCGCGGGATCGCGGCCGGTGAGTTCGCCGACGTCCTCTTCCGTGCCTCGGCCTTCGCCCGGGTCGTCGCGGCGGGGCGCGCCGCGCTCACCGAGGTGCCCGACGCCGACGTGCGCAGGATGCTGACGATGGCCGAACAGCTCGAGGCCGCTGGCCACGTCGAACTGGCGCGTGGTCTGGGCTAGGGCCGTTACAATGGGGACTCGAGCACGCCGGGTCGCGGCAGCCCCGGGTCCCAAAAACAAGCCGCCAAGAGCGGCCCTGCGCCGTGAGGCGCTCCCGGCCCGGTGTGCTCGACTTCCGCCGGTAGGCTGAACGCGGTTCCGGTCAACGGTTCCGGGGACACAGTGAGGACGGTAATGACGCGCGTGAGTCGCTTCGACTGGCGAACGGGTGCCGTCGTCGGCGTCGTCGCCGTGGCTGTGCTGATCGGCATGCTGGTCCTGGCCAGCGGCAGCAAGGGCGAGAAGCCGGAGCACCCCGTGTCGACCAAGCCCACGATGACGAACCTCGAGTTCGCCGTGTGGGGCAACAAGGCCGAGGTCGCTGCCTACCAGGGCGTCGTCGACGACTACAACGCGAGCAGCAAGGACACGAACGTCGCACTGACCTCGTGGCCCGACTCCGCATCGATGCTGTTGGCCATGCGGACCGGTGTGGCGCGCCCCGACCTGTACCTCCTGCCGCGCGGCGACCTCGCCGAGACGATCGCCGAGAAGCGCAACCTGCCGTTGCTCGACCTGCTGAACGAGCGCGAGATCCCGGTCGGCGAGGACTTCTCGCGCGACGCGATCGAGGCCTTCTCCGTCGACGACGACCTGCAGTGCATGCCCTACACGACCTCGCCGATGGTCATGTACTACAACACCGATCTCGTCGACTTCGAGGCGATGGCGGCCGAGGGGCTGCCGACGCCGAAGGACGACCACTCGGGCTGGAACTTCGCCGAGTTCCGCGCCGCCGCGGAGTTCGCGAGCCGCCCGCGGCTGAAGACCCGCGGCGTCTACATCGAGCCCACCCTGCGCGGGCTGGCGCCGTTCATCTACTCGGGTGGCGGGAAGATCTTCGACGGCGACGAGCCGAAGAGCCTGTCCCTCGGCGAGGACGACTCGACGGACGCCCTGCGCCAGACCCTTGAGCTGTTGCGGGATCCCCGGCTCACGCTGACCACGCGGCAGCTCGAGCAGCGTTCGGCCGTCGACTGGTTCAAGCGCGGCCGCCTGGCGATGATCGCCGGCTTCCGCAGCCTGACGCCCGACCTGCGGGCCGTCGAGGGCCTGAACTTCGACGTGATGCCGATGCCGTCACTGGGCGCGAACCACACGGTCGGCGAGCAGAATGGCATCTGCCTGGCCCCGGGGTCGCCGGCGCGCGCCGAGAGCTCGGCGAACTTCCTCAGCTACCTCGTCAGCGACGAGGCCGTGGCCCGGGTCGCCGAGACCGGCTACATCCAGCCGAGCAAGTTGACCGTCGCGCTGTCCAAGGACTTCCTGCAGCCGGACCTGGCCCCGGCGCACGCCGTCGTGTTCAACAACGTGGTGCGCTCGATCGTGCTGCCGCCGCTGATGACCAATGGCGCCGAGTTGCAGGCGCTGATCACCCCGGACATCAAGGGGCTGCTGACGACGCCGGTCCTCACGGACCTGCAGGAGCTGCTGCGCGCGATCGACGAGAAGTCGCGCACGCTGCTGGACCCGGACTACGAGCCGTCGGAGGAACCGTCGGACGACCCATCGTCCACGGCGTCGTCGAGCGCCTCGGGCACGGCGTCGGACGGCGCCACCGACGACCGCTCGCGCAACTGACGCTTCCACTCGTCAGCGTCGAGGACGGCGCTGGAGAGGGCGGGCGCGGTCAGGCCGATCTGCCAGCTGCGGGCGCCCAGGGCGCGGAGCTGGTCGATGACGGCCTCGAGCAGCTCGACGGGTTCGCGCGAGTGCGGCGGGGTCCACATGACCCGGCGCAGGTGGTCCGGGGTGAGCAGGTTCTCCAGGGGGAGGTTCTGCTCCTCGGCGATAGCGCCGATCGCGGCGCGGGCCAGCTCGAGGCGGCGGGCGGCCACGGGGTCCTTGTCGCCCCAGGCGCGCGGTGCAGGCGGTCCGTCGCCATGGGTGACGCGGGTCGGTAGCTCGTCCTCGGGCAGGGCCGCGGCCTTCTGGAGTGCCGCGAGCCATTCGTTGGCGTAGCGCGAGGCCCCGCGTCCGTGGAAGCCCGACGTCGACATCAGGGCGCCACGGTTGGTCGGCATGGCGGTGGCCGCGGCGACGATGGCGGCGTCCGGGATCAGTCGGCCGGGGGTGACGTCGCGCTCCTGGGCCAGCTTGTCGCGGGCCTCCCACAGGGCGCGCACCGCGCCGAGGGTACGACGACCGCGCACCTTGTGCAGTCCGCTGGTCCGGCGCCACGCATCGACCCGCACGGTCGGCGTGAAGCTGAGCAGGTTGTCGAACTCCTGGCGGGCCCAGTCGGCCTTGCCGGTCTCCTCGAGCTCGGCAGCGAGCAGGTTGCGCAGCTCGACCAGCACCTCGACGTCCAGGGCGGCGTACTCGAGCCAGGACTCCGGCAGGGGGCGGGTCGACCAGTCGACGGCGGAGTGCTCCTTGAGCAGCTGCCGGTCGAGCAGGGTCTCGACCAGGGTCGCGAGACCGACGCGGGGGTAGTTGAGCAGTCGACCGGCGAGCTCGGTGTCGAACAGGGCGCTCGGGCGCAGGCCCACCTCGGCCAGGCAGGCGAGGTCCTGGGTGGCGGCGTGCAGGATCCACTCGGCGTCGCCGATCGCGTCGGCGAGCAGGTCGAGGTTCTCGCACGCGATGGGGTCGATCAGGCCGATGCCGGAGCCTTCGCGCTTGACCTGGATCAGGTACGCACGACTGGAGTAGCGGTAGCCGGAGGCGCGCTCGGCGTCGATTGCGACCGGACCGGTCCCGGCGGCGAGGACCGCGCAGTACTCCTCGAGCGCGGGGACAGTGTCGATGACCGGCGGCAGGCCGCCGGCGAGCCGGAGAAGCTCGACCGGCGGTGCCGTCTCCACTTCCTCCTGCGTGCCGTCAGGTGCGTCGGTTGGCTGCTCAGCCATCAGTCGGTGCCGCCCCGCTGGCCACGACGCGACGGCATCACGGCCACCCCGTCCGGCACCGGTTCCAGGCCCCCAGCGGTGCACATCAGCTCGCCCCACGCCTCGGCGTGGGACGCGAGGTCGGTCGGGTCGATCGGCGTCCACGACGCCCGGATCTCGAGCTGGGCGTTGCCCGGCTCGCCGGCCATCCCGCCGTAGCTCTCGGTGGCGACCCGGGTGACCGTGCCGGACTCGGCGACGTGGTCGGCGCCGTGGGCCTCGAGCGCGTCGGTCAGCCACGTCCAGCCGACGTCGGTCAGCAGGGGATCGGTGGCCAGGTCGTGGTCGATCTCGGCGCGGCAGTACGCGACGCAGCGGAAGGTGCCCTCCCAGGCGTCGTTGCCGGCGGGATCGTGCAGCACCACCAGGCGGCCGGTGGCCACCTCTTCGTCGTCGATGGTGACGTCGGCCGAGAGCGCCGTGGCGTACGGCGCGATCCGCTGCGGCGCGGGCATCTCCTCGCAGAACACCTCAGGACGGAAGTTCGCTGACCGAAGGCTGTCGACGGCAGCGGTGAACTCGCGGGGTGTGCCGGCAGCGCCGGACCCCGGGTTCGACTCCTGGCGAGCGACCATGGGGTCAGACTAGGGCGAAGGGTGCCGATCGATGTGCGTCCCACGCCGTCGACCTGAGACGCTGGCCTCGTGACGTCCCTCCATGACTCGGCCTTCCTGAAGGCCGCCCGCGGCGAATCGGTCCCCCACACGCCTGTGTGGTTCATGCGCCAGGCCGGCCGCTCGCTCCCGGAGTACCTCAAGCTCCGCGAGGGAATCGCGATGCTCGACTCCTGTGCGGACCCCGAGCTGATCGTCGAGATCACGCTCCAGCCCGTCCGCCGGTACGGCGTCGACGCCGCGATCTTCTTCTCCGACATCGTGCTGCCGCTCAAGGCCGTGGGCGTCGACCTCGACATCGTGCCCGGCGTCGGTCCGGTCGTGGCCAACCCCGTGCGCACCCTTGCCGACGTCGAGGCGATCCCCGACCTGACGGCCGACCAGATCCCGTACATCACGGCCGCGGTGCAGGGCCTGGTCGCCGAGCTCGCCGGCATCAACGGCGGTACCCCGCTGATCGGGTTCGCGGGCGCGCCGTTCACCGTGGCGTCGTACCTCGTCGAGGGCGGGCCCTCGAAGGAGCACGCGAAGACGAAGGCACTCATGTTCGGCGCCCCCGACGTCTGGGACGCGCTGATGCGCAAGATCTCCGGCATCTCGGCTGCGTTCCTCGAGACCCAGGTCGCGGCCGGTGCCTCGGCCGTGCAGCTGTTCGACTCGTGGGCCGGTGCCCTCACCCCGGGCGACTACGTCCGCCACGTCCAGCCGCACTCGGCCCGTGTCCTCGAGCAGGTCGGCAAGCTGGGTGTCCCGCGCATCCACTTCGGCGTCGGTACGACGAACCTGCTGGACTTGATGGGCGAGGCCGGTGCCGACGTCGTCGGTGTCGACTGGCGCACCCCGCTCGAGCGGGCGATCCCGATGGTCGGGGACCGGGCGGTGCAGGGAAACCTCGACCCGACGCTGGTGTTCGCGCCGACCGAGGTGATGACGGCGCGCGCCGCCGAGGTCATCGAGGCCGGTCGCGCCGCACGCGGCCACATCTTCAACCTCGGCCACGGCGTCATCCCGAGCACCAACCCCGACCAGCTCGCGCGGCTGACCGAGTTCGTGCAGTCCTACCCGCTGGCCTGAGCCTTCTTCGCGGCGGCCTTCTTGGCGGCGGCCTTCTTGGCGGGCGCCTTGCCCTTGAGGCTGACGAGGACACCACTGCCTGAGCCCTTGGTCGTCAGGAAGGGTTGCGCCTGGACCAGTGAGACGAGCTTCGGAAATCCGTAGAGCCGTGGATCGAACGAGGAGTTGGCGGCCCGCAGGTAGCTGCCAATGGCCGAGAGATGTGCCCATCCGTCGTCGTCCGACTTCTTGTTGACTGCTCGGGTCAGCAAGCTGTGGAGATTCGGCCCCGGGGGTGCGGCGGCCTCCACGTGGTCATCGACCGGACCGCTCTGCGGCTCGTCCGGCTCGTCGTCCGCGGGACTCTCGTTGAGGAGCTCGAGATAGATGAAGGTGTCGCAGGCCGCGACCAGTGATTGTGGAGTCTTGCGAAGGCCCAGGCCGTAGACGGTCTTTCCGGACTCGCGCAGGCGTGTGGCGAGGCGAGTGAAGTCGCTGTCGCTGGAGACCAGGGCGAAGGCGTCCACGCTTCCGCCGTAGAGCAGGTCCATGGCGTCGATGATCAGCGCGGAGTCGGTCGAGTTCTTTCCGGTCGTGTACGCGAACTGCTGCTCCGGCGCGATGGCGTGCTGGTTGAGCTGCGCCTTCCAGCCGCCGAGCTGCGGTGTGGTCCAGTCGCCGTACGCGCGCCGCACCGTGGCGACGCCGTACTGCGCCAGCTCCTGCAGGAGCACGCTGGCGTACTTCGGCGAGGTGTTGTCGGCGTCGATGAGGACGGCAAGCCGCGCGGACACGTTCGGTGTGGTGGTCACGTCCTCATCATGTCCCGAGGACCCGATGGCCTCAGGAAGCCGCGCCTGCCGCCGCCTCGTTGGCGGCGCGGTACTCCTTGGCCCGCGCGATCAGGGCGGTCTGCAGCTCGCGCACGGGCAGCGGCTGCTGGAGGGTCTTGCGCTGGCGCAGCTGCAGGGTGACGAAGGTCTTCTCCCCGACGATGGGGCGGGTCTCGATCAGGCCGACCCGGTGCAAGGGGTCGCCGTGCACGGAGTAGTCCGGGAGCACGGTGACGCCGATGCCCTCGGCCACCAGCGCCTTGCCCATCTCCGCGCCGTCGGTGCTGTGGGCCGCGGGCGGGACCTCCGGGCCGAACGCCCGGTGGACGTAGCGGTGCATCACGTAGCCCGCGCGCATCATCACGAAGCGTTCGAGGCGCAGTTCGTCGATGGTCACCTGGGGGCGGACCGTGAGGCGGTGCCCGGCCGGGAGTACGGCGACCGGCCGGCCGACGAGCAGGTCGATCCCGTCGAGGCCGATGGGTGCGTCGTCGCCGTCGAGCACGTTGACCAGCCCGAGGTCCAGGGTGCCCTCGGCCAGCGCCTCGTCGATCTGGGCCTGCTGCATCGTGAGCACTTCGACCGTCGTACCGGGGTGGCGTTCCTGGAACACGCGGACGGCGGGCACCAGAAGGGTCGAGGTGGCGGCGTGCACCGTGCCGACGCGGATGACCCGGGTGTCGGTGCGCTGGTCGCCGGCCGCAACCTTGAGCCGGTCGACCGCGGCGAGCACCTCGTTCATGTAGGGAAGCAGCTCGCGGCCTTCCCGGCTGATGCGGGCGCCCGAGCGCCGTCGGTCGAGGAGGGTGACGCGTAGCTCGCGTTCCAGCTTGGTGAGGGCCTCGCTGAGCGCGGGCTGCGAGAGGTGGAGCTTCTCGCTCGCGCGGCGCAGTGACCCGTGCTGGGTGACGGCGGCGAGGTACTCCAACTGTTCGATGCGCATCTGGTGCTCCTGGTGAGTTCGGTGAGTGCCGCAGCCGATCACCCCCTCGGCGATGCCGAGAGGCTGGACACTTGTCAGACCCTTAAAGTGCAGTAAGTCTGTAGAGAAACAATATCACGCTTTCTCGACACGAGGAGAGATTCGTCCATGACTGCTGACTTGACCGCCCCTCCCGGCACGGCCGCCGGTGGGTGGACCGACCGCCCGACGACTGCGGACGGCTGGCTCGAACGCGCGCGCCAGGTCGCCACCACGCTGGCTGCCGATGCCGTCGAGCGTGACCGCGCCCTCGCGATCCCGACGGCGGAGGTGCAGCTGCTCAAGGACTCGGGCCTGGTCACCCTGCTGGGGCCGGTCGAGCACGGCGGAGGTGGCCAGGACTGGACGACGGCCCTGCGCGTGATCCGCGCGGTCAGCGCCGGCGACGGCTCCATCGGACAGTTGATCGGCTACCACTACCTGTGGTTCTGGGCCGTCCGCCTGGTCGGCACCCCCGACCAGATCGCTGCCGTCGAGCAGCAGGCCACGCAGGACGCCTGGTTCTTCGGGGGCGCGGTCAACCCGCGTGACGCCGACTTGAGGATCACCCTGGAGCAGGGCGACGACGGCGCCGAGGAACTGGTCTACCGCGGAGAGAAGAGCTTCTCGACCGGCGGCCGGATCTCCGACGTGACGGTCCTCGAAGGCATCCTCGAGGGCACTGACCAGCACGTCTTCGCGATCGTCCCCACCGACCAGCCCGCCATCCGGTTCAAGGGTGACTGGGACAGCCTCGGCCAGCGCCTCACCGAGAGCGGCGGCGTCACCATCGACGGCGTCCGGGTGCCGTGGGCGGCAGCCGCCGGCTACGTCGAGACCGAGCAAGGACACGAGTTCGTGCCGCGGGTCTACAACACGCTCAACGTGCCGTTGATCCAGCTCATCTTCGCCAACATCTACGTCGGCATTGCCGAGGGCGCGCTGGCCACCGCAGCCACCTACACCCGCGAGAAGACCCGTCCGTGGCCCTTCACGCCGGACCTCAAGGACTCCGCGAGCGAGGAGTTCTACATCCTCGAGGCGTACGGCGACCTCCGCTCGAAGCTCTGGGCCGCCGAGGCCCTGGTCGAGCGGGCCGCCACCCTCATCGAGGCGATCAACGCCCACGCCGACACCGTGACCGAGCAGGAGCGCGGCGAGGCGGAGGTGGTGATTGCAGCGGCCAAGCAGGTCGCGATCGACACCGGCCTCGAGGTCGGGACGCGGGTGTACGACGTCACGGGAGCTCGCGCCACGGCGAGCAGCGTGGGCCTCGACATCTTCTGGCGCAACATCCGCACGCACAGCCTCCACGACCCGGTGGCCCACAAGCGTGCCGAGGTCGGGCGCTACGCCCTGCTCGGCGAGCTGCCGGCGCCGTCCTGGTACACGTGAGGACGCGGCGATGACCATCACCGACCGCCCTCTTCCCGACATCGCCGCGGATGTGGTCCGCGGGCTCGACCGCCCGACGCTGCGGACCCCGTTGCTCGACGAGCTCCGGGCGTCGTACGGACCGCTCTTCGAGGAGATCGGCAAAGGCGCGCTCCAGCGTGAGGTCGACGACGTGCTGCCGGACCAGGAGGTGGGCCGCCTCAAGGCGGCCGGCTTCGGTGCGCTCCGCGTCCCGACCGCGTACGGCGGCCGCGGGGCCTCGATCCCGGAGCTCACGCAGCTCTGGATCGACCTCGCGGCCGCGGACTCCAACCTGCCGCAGGCGCTCCGGGGACACGGGGCCCTCGTCGAGGACCGGCTCTGGCAGCACGCCCGGGGTCGTGACCAGCGGGTGTGGTTCGAACGCTTCGCCGGGGGCGAGATCGCCGGCAACGCCTGGTCGGAGGTCGGCGCCACGGCCATCGACACCCAGGCCACGGTGCTCACCGGGCAGCCCGACGGCGACTACCTGTTGACCGGCAGCAAGTTCTACACGACCGGAACGGTCTACGCCGAGTGGGCGGATGTCTACGTGAAGCGCGAGGTCCCGGGTCGGCCGACGGACTTCGCGATCGCCCTGGTGGACACCCGGGAACCGAAGGTCACGGTCACCGACGACTGGGACGGATTCGGGCAGCGTGGGTCGGGCAGTGGCACGACCACCTTCGACGGCGTGCTGGTGCCGGCCGAGAACGTGCTGCCGTTCGGCGAGCGGTTCGCCTACCAGACCGCGCTCTACCAGCTGAACCTGCTCTCCGTCCTCAGCGGGATCGGGAAGGCTGCTCTGCGGGAGTTCATCGCGCAGGTGCAGGGTCGCGAGCGCAACTACTCCCACGCCAATGCCGCGCGGGTGCGTGACGACGCGCAGGTGCTGGCCCGGATCGGGGAGGCTGCCGCCGCAGTCCATGCGGCCGAGGCGGTCACGATCCGGACGGCGACGGCGGTGCAGGAGGTGGCCGACCTGCCGCCCGGAGCCGATGTCGAGATCGCGATCGCCAACGAGGTGGCCGAGCTCGAGTCCTCGGCAGCCCAGGTGGCAGTGACCGATCTGATCCTGACGGCGACGACCAACCTGTTCGACACGCTCGGTGCGTCGGGGACATCGCGTGAGCGGGGCCTGGATCGGCATTGGCGCAATGCGCGGACGGTGGCCTCGCACAACCCGCGGATCCTCAAGTCGCGGGTGGTCGGCGGGTATCTCGTGAATGGCTCCCCGCCGCCGTACGCGTGGGCGATCGGACGCACGGCACGGTGACAGGCCCTGCCTTTCGCGGGGTCGCCGGTTCCACGTGCCGGCGACCCTGCGAAGGCTTGCGCGACGGCAACTTTCCGCTAATGTCTATTGAACTACTCGACTTAACCACGGAGACCTCACATGTCCGACCAGCCCTTTGACCGCGAAGCCTTCGCCGAGCCGCTCAAGTTCGCCTACTGGGTCCCCAACGTCAGCGGGGGACTGGTGGTCAGCAAGATCGAACAGCGCACCGACTGGGGCTACGACTACAACGTCAAGCTCGCGCGCCTGGCCGAGAACAACGGCTTCGAGTACGCGCTCTCGCAGGTGCGCTACATCGCGTCGTACGGCGCCGCGAACCAGCACGAGTCGACCAGCTTCAGCCTCGCGCTGCTGCTCGCCACCGAGCGCCTCAAGGTGATCGCCGCGGTCCACCCGGGCCTCTGGCAGCCGGGCGTGCTGGCGAAGTTCATCGCCACGGCCGACCAGATCTCCGGTGGTCGCGCCGCCATCAACGTCGTCAGCGGCTGGTTCAAGGACGAGTTCACCAAGCTCGGCGAGCCGTGGCTCGAGCACGGCGAGCGCTACCGCCGCTCGGAGGAGTTCATTCGCTACGTCCGCGAGATCTGGACGTCGGAGAACGCCGAGTTCAACGGCGACTTCTACCGCCTCCACGACTTCGACCTGAAGCCCAAGCCGCTGGCCAGCGAGGGCCGCCCGCACCCGGAGATCTTCCAGGGAGGCAACTCCACCGACGCGCGCGGCATGGCCGGCCGGGTCTCGGACTGGTACTTCGCCAACGGCAACACCCCCGACGGGATCTCCGAGCAGATCCGCGACGTCACCGACGTGGCCACCGTCCATGGCCGCACCGTGCGGTTCGGCGTCAACGGCTTCTTCATCGGCCGCGACACCGAGGCCGAGGCGCGCGACGTCCTGCGCGAGATCATCGACAAGGCCGACCGCGAGGCGGTCGAAGGGTTCGGCGGCGCCGTACGCCAGGCCGGCCAGAGCACCGGTGACAAGAAGGGCATGTGGCAGGACTCCGAGTTCGCCGACCTGGTCCAGTACAACGACGGCTTCCGCACTGGCCTGATCGGCACGCCCGAGCAGATCGCGACCCGGATCATCGAGTACAAGCGCCGTGGCGTGAACCTGCTGCTCCTCGGCTTCCTGCACTACCTCGAGGACGTCGAGTACTTCGGCCGTGAGGTGCTCCCGATCGTCCGTGAGCTCGAAGCAGCGGAGCTGGAGCGCGTCTGATGACCGCGAGCCCTCCGGTGGTCGAGGTGCGAGGAGCGCCAGCGACGAGCCTCGAAACCCCCGAGGCCCACACGGCCACCTCCGCGATCGCGGCCGCCACGCAGCTGGCCGCCACGTTCGCCGAGGGCTCGGCCCTCCGCGACCGGGAACGGATACTCCCGGTCGCGGAGGTGGAGGCCCTCTCGGCCTCCGGGCTGCTCGCCCTCACTGTTCCGGTCGAGTACGGCGGCCCGGGGCTGGGCGCCGCGGTGCTGGCCGAGGTCGTGCGACTGATCGCCACCGGTGACCCGAACATCGCGCAGATCCCGCACAGCCACTTCGTCTACGTCAACGCGATCCTGGAGCAGGGCACCGAGGAGCAGAAGGCCTTCCTGCTCGGCGAGGTGCTGGCCGGGAAGCGGTTCGGCAACGCCCAGTCCGAGATCGGTTCGAAGCACGTCCGCGACCACGCGACCACACTGCGCCGCGACGCCCTGGTCAACGGCGACTGGGTGCTCGACGGCGAGAAGGGCTACTGCACCGGGGCGTTGTTCGCGCACTGGATCCCGGTCCTCGCGCACCTCGGGGAGGGTGGGCCGTTGCACGTGGCCTGGGTCGAACGGGACGCCGAGGGAGTCACCGTCATCGACGACTGGAACGGCCTCGGCCAGCGCACCACCGCCAGCGGCACCGTCCGGCTGGCCGGGGTCCGCGTCGCATCCGACCGGATCACGCCGTACCACCTGACGTTCGAACGACCCCAGGCCTACGGGTCGTTCGCGCAGCTCCTGCACGCGGCGATCGACGCGGGCATCGCGCGAGCGGCGCTACGGGACGCGGCGGCCTTCGTGACCACGCGGAGCCGGCCCTACCCCGACGCGATCACGCTTTACGACGTCGCGGGCGCCGCGGAGGACCCCCTGGTCGTGCGCGCCTTCGGGGAGATCGAGCTGCAGGTCCGTGGCGCGGAGGCGCTGCTGGCCGAGGCCGGTCGCGCCGTCGACCGGGCCCGCGCCGACCTGACCGACGAGACCGCTGCCGACGCCAGCCTCGCGGTCGCCGCGGCGCGAGCCGCCACCACCGCCGCCTCCCTGGAGGCAGCGAGCCGGCTCTTCGAGGTTGCGGGCACGCGCTCGGCCCTGGCCACGGACAACCTCGACCGGCACTGGCGCAACGCCCGTACCCACACCCTGCACGACCCGGCGGCCTGGAAGGTCCAGCACCTCGGTCGCTTCGCGATCGACGGAACCCTGCCGCCGCGCAACGGCCAGATCTGAGGATCGCGATGTCTTTGAAGTTCCACTGGTTCCTGCCCACCAACGGTGGCGACGGACGCAACGTCGTCGGCGGCGGCCACGGCGTCAACCCCGGACAGGCCGGGCGTCCGGCCGACGTCGCCTACCTCACCCAGGTCGCCCGGGCGGCGGAGGACAACGGCTTCGAAGCGGCGCTCACGCCGACGGGTGCGTGGTGCGAGGACGCCTGGCTGAGCACGGCGATGCTGAGCCAGACCACGGACCGGCTGAAGTTCCTCGTGGCGTTCCGCCCGGGGGTCGTGGCGCCGTACCTCGCCGCCCAGATGGCCGGCACCTTCCAGAACCTCAGTGGTGGCCGCCTGCTGCTCAACGTCGTCACCGGCGGCGAGAGCCACGAGCAGCGGATGTACGGCGACTTCCTCGACAAGGACGCCCGTTACGAACGGTGCGGCGAGTTCCTCGAGATCGTGCGCCGCCTGTGGACTGGTGAGGTCGTCGACTTCGCGGGCGAACACCTCTCGGTCGAGAACGCGCAGCTCGCGCAGATCCCGAACCCGGTCCCGGACATCTACTTCGGCGGGTCCTCACCCGCCGCGGGCAAGGTGGCCGCCGAGCATGCCGACGTCTACCTGACCTGGGGCGAACCACCGCACGCCGTGGCGGAGAAGATCGCCTGGATCCGCGAGCTCGCCGCCGCGGCCGGACGCGGGCCGGACCATCGTCCGATCCGCTTCGGGATCCGGATGCACGTGATCACCCGCGACACCGCCGAGGAGGCGTGGGCGGAGGCCGACCGGTTGTTGCAGGGGATCGATCCGGCGGCCATCACGCGGGTCCAGGACGGCCTGCGCCGCAGCGAGTCCGAGGGCCAGCGGCGGATGCTCGACCTGCACAGTGGCAGCACCGCCGATCTCGAGATCCACCCGAACGTCTGGGCCGGCGTCGGCCTCGTGCGCGGCGGTGCCGGCACCGCGCTGGTGGGCAGTCACGAGGAGGTCGCCGACCGGATCGCCGAGTACGCCGATCTCGGGCTCGACGAGTTCGTGCTCTCTGCCTACCCGCACCTCGAGGGCGCCTACTGGTTCGGCGAAGGGGTGCTGCCGATCCTCGCTGAGCGTGGCCTGTGGAAGTACGACGGCCCGCAGCGCCTGCACAGCAGCGCCGTGCCGTTCGCGTCGGTGGGGGCGGGCCGATGAGCGCGCCGCGCACGGCCGTCGTGGTCGGCAACCCCCGTCCCGCCAGCCGCACCCTCGATGCTGCCCTGCTCCTGCATCGCGAGCTCGTCGGAGCCGAACCCGACCTGGTGGTCGACCTCGCCACCGTCGGTGCCGCGCTGTTCGACTGGAGTGATCCCGCCGTCGGTGACCTGGTGACCGCGGTCGGTGGGGCGGACCTGGTGGTCGTCGCGTGCCCGACCTACAAGGCGACGTACACGGGATTGCTGAAGCTGTTTCTCGACCGGTTCGCCGTCGGGCAGCTGTCCGGGCTCGCCGTCCCCCTGATGCTCGGCGGTGGTCCCGCGCATGCGCTGGCGCCCGACGTGGGCCTGGCCCCGCTCCTGCTGCACCTCGGGGCCGTCGTACCGGGAGGGCTCTACGTCCTCGACAAGCAGTACGACGACCCCGCGGCCTACGAGCAGTGGCTCGAGCGCTCGCGCCCGTTGATCAGGCGGTTGCTCGACCCCGTCGCCTGAGCAGCACGCGGGCGGGGATGCCGATCAGGAGCAGCAGCGCGAGCCAGGGGAGGGCGAATCCGACCACGGTGAGGACGGCGCCGAAACCGGACACGAAGCTGTCCCAGCCGTCGCGCAGGCCGCCGAGGAAGCCGTCTGCCGTGTCGTCGTCGTTGTCGTCGGACTCCGTGTCGGGCTGCTGGATGTAGACGTTGATCGTGGACTGGCTGGTCTGGTCGGCGAGGTAGGTCTGCCGGGCGAGCAGGGCATCGAGCTCGGCCTGGCGTGAGCTCAGCTGGCTCTCGATGGTCACGATCTGCTCGAGGTTCTCGGCGCGCGCCAGCAGCGCCTCGATCCGGGACACGCTCTTGCGCTGGGCGCGGATCCGCGCCTCCACGTCGACCACCTCGGTGGACACGTCCTGGCCCGACGACGTGGAGCTGGTCAGGGTCGCGATCCCTTCGAGATCCAGGGTCGCGTCTGCGAAGCGGGCAGCCGGCACCCGGAAGACCAGCCGGGCCGAGGTGACCTCGCCCTTGTCGCCGGTCGTCGTCTCCTGTTCGGCGAGGGTGCCCTGGTACTTGTCGATGACCTTGCGCACCTCGACCCGGGCATCACCCACGTCCTTGGACTCCAGCGAGATGGTGCCGGTCGAGATCACGGACTGCCCAGGGACCTCGAGCTGCTTCGCAGGATCCGCTGCGACCTCGGCGTCGGGCGCCGCTGCCGCGTCCTGGGCCCTGCCGTCTGCCAGGCCGGCCTGGGGTGCGCCGGGCTCGAGGTCGGCGCCGCCGGCGTCGTCGCGGCTGGAGGCCACGTCGGCCGTGGAGCGCTCGTCGTCGTCCCCGGACCCCGCGCAACCTGCGGTTGCCGCCACGGCGGCCACCGCCGCGATGGCGAGCAGGAGTCGGGTGCGGGGTGTCCTGCGTGAGGCCCTCGGGGGTGTCGTCGTCATGGCGGTACGACGCGGCGCCGCCCCGGACGGTTCCCGATGGCGTCGTGCCGGGCTCTGGCAGGCTGGGCGCATGAGTCGAGCGGTGGTGGTCGGTGCGGGTGTGGCCGGGTTGACGGCCGCGCGCGACCTGGCGATCGCCGGCCACGACGTGCTCCTCCTCGAAGCGACCGACAGGCCGGGCGGCAAGCTGCGCGCGGGCGAGGTCGCGGGAGTGACGGTCGACGTCGGTGCCGAGGCGATGCTGCATCGCCGGCCCGAGGGCACGGCGCTCGCGACGGACCTCGGCCTCCCGCTCGCCCATCCCACCGCGGCGACGTCCCGGGTCTGGACCCGCGATGCGCTGCGCCCGTTGCCTCGCACGCTGATGGGGGCTCCGCTGGACCTTGACCAGCTCGAGGCCTCGGGCATCCTGTCGCCCGAGGGCATGCGCGACGCGCGCCACCAGCACGTCCAGCACCCCACCTGGGACGTGTCGGTGGGCGAGCTCGTCGGCGGCCGCTTCGGCCAGGAGGTCGTCGACCGCCTCGTCGAGCCCCTCCTGGGAGGTGTGTACGCCGGCCAGGCCCGCCACATCTCGGCGCGCGCCGCCGTCCCGCAGCTGGTCGACCTGATCGCGCGCGACGAGTTCACGCTCCCGACCCCGCCCGCCGATGCGCCGCCCGTCTTCGCTGCTGTCGACGGCGGCATGTGGCGGCTGCCCGCCGCGCTCGCGGCGGACCTCCGCGAACGGCCGGGCGTCGAGATCCGCCACGGCGCCACGGTCACCGCTGTTCGTCGTACTGGCTCCGGCTTCGTGGTGACCACCGCTGCCGGCGACGAGTCCGCGGACCTGCTGGTGGTCGCCACCCCGGCTGCGCCGACGGCCCGGCTGCTCGCCGACCTGGCGCCAGCGGCTGCCGACGAGCTGCGGCAGATCGGGTACGCGTCGGTCGCCCTCGTCACGCTGGCCTTCCGAGCCGACGAGGCCGACGTGGCCGAGAGGCTCGACCTCGGTGCTTCGGGGTTCCTGGTCCCGCCGGTCGATGACCGCGCGATCAAGGCGTCGACCTTCTCGTTCGCGAAGTGGGACTGGGTGCGTACGGCTGGGGAGGGCCTGCTGGTGCTGCGCACCTCCCTGGGCCGCTTCGGCGAGGAAGCCTCGCTGCAGGTCGCCGACGAGGACCTGGTCACGGTGTCCCTCAAGGACCTGGCCAGCGCCACCGGCCTCTCGGCGGCACCCGTCGACGCGGTGGTGCAGCGTTGGGGCGGCGGACTCCCGCAGTACTGGGTCGGCCACCTCGATCGCGTCGCCCGCATCCGCGCCGCCGTCGCCGAGGTCCCGGGCCTCGCCCTCTGCGGCGCCGCCTACGACGGCGTCGGCATCCCGGCCACCATCGGCTCCGCCCACCGCGCCATCGCCGACCTGCTCGCCTGACCCACGAAGTGCGGCAGTTGGGGATGCGAAGTGTGGCAATTGGGGGTGCGAAGTGTGGCAGTCGGCGGCGCGGCACAATGGAGCCATGTCCGACCCGCAGGCCCACATCCAGTCCAACGCCGCGAAGATCAACGAGCTCAACGAGCTGATCCGCTACACGATGTGGTCGGTGTTCCGCCTCGACCGCACGATCGGTGACGACGACGTCGCACGCAAGGGCGAGGCCGCTGAGGTCGAGGCCCTCATCGCCGACCTGGCCGAGGAGGACGTCGTCGTCCGGGGCGTGTACGACGTCGCGGGCCTGCGCGCCGACGCCGACGTGATGGTGTGGTGGCATGCCGAGTCGAGCGACGCGCTCCAGGCGGCCTACCACCGACTGCGCCGCACGGCCTTCGGGTCGCGGCTCGCGCCGGTGTGGTCGCAGATGGCCCTGCACCGGCCGGCGGAGTTCAATCGCAGCCACCTGCCGGCGTTCCTCGCCGACGAGCGGGTCCACGACTACGTCGCGGTGTACCCGTTCGTGCGCTCCTACGAGTGGTACCTCCTCGACGATGCCGAGCGCCGCAGCCTGCTCGCCGAGCACGGCAAGATGGCGCGCGGCTACCCCGACGTCCGCGCCAACACGGTGCCCAGCTTCGCCCTCGGCGACTACGAGTGGATCCTCGCCTTCGAGTGCGACGACCTGTCCCGGATCGTCGACCTGATGCGGCACCTGCGCGGCTCCGAGACCCGTCGGCACGTCCGCGAAGAGGTGCCGTTCTACACCGGTCGGCGTGTCGACGTCGTCGACCTGGTGGCCCGCCTGCCGTAACGGCTTGCAAAGTTCATCGACTTAGTACACAATCGGAACATGTCCGACCGCGCCGCAGCCATGTCCGCCACCTCAGGTGGCGCGCTGCGGCGTTGTCGCTGTTGTTGATCGTCCTCATCCCCGATCCCAGCAGTCCGCGTCCGGCCCCCGAGCAAGGTGGCCGGCGCCGTTCCGAGAGACATCCCGATGACCCAGCTTGCTGTGCTTTCCCTGCTCGAGGTCGTGCGTGAGTACGCCGCCGACCCGGACCTGAACTACCTGCTCGACCCCGATCACCCGGAGCGTTCGTGGTTGCGGATCCACGCCGCCGAGGAGTACGAGGTCTGGCTGATCTCGTGGCCGCCGGGCGCCACGACCGACTGGCACGACCACGGCTCGTCGTCCGGCGCCTTCACGGTGCTCCAGGGCTCGCTCGTCGAGCACACCTTCGACGGTGGCCTGAAGCTCAACGACCTCGACGCCGGCGACGCCAAGGCGTTCGGCGCCGGCTATGCCCACGACGTCCGCAACGAGTCGGACCTTCCGGCGTTGTCGCTGCACGTCTACTCGCCCCGCCTCTCCACCATGACCCGTTTCCGCTTCCGTGGCGACCGGCTCGAGGTGCTCGGTGTCGAGCGGGCAGGGCAGGAGTGGTGACTACGCTGGCCCCCGTGCCCGAAGGCTTCGCCGCGCAGCAGTACGACGGCATCGACGCGATGCTCGACGACGCCCGCTCCCGGCTCGACCGGATCAGCGCCCGTGCCGCCTTCCAGGAACTGGTCACCGGGGACGCGCTCCTCGTCGACATCCGCCCTGCGGCACAGCGCGAGGAGGAGGGCGAGGTGGCGGGCTGGCTGCCGCTGCGCGTCATTGAACGCAACGTGCTCGAGTGGCGCTTCGACCCGCGCAGCGAGGCACGCATCCCCGAGGCGTCGTACGACCGCCGGGTGATCGTGTTGTGCCAGGAGGGCTACACGTCCTCGCTGGCGGCCGACGCGCTCCAGCGGCTGGGCATCCGCCATGCCACCGATGTGGTCGGCGGATTCGCGGCCTGGCGCGACGCCGGGATGCCGACTCGCGTGTGACACGGGCATGCACTGGGTAGCCTCGGTGTCATGGCATATGAGGTGGAGAAGACCGACGAGGAGTGGAAGGCCGAACTCACTCCCGAGGAGTACCAGGTGCTGCGCAAGGCCGGCACCGAACGCGCGTTCACAGGTGAGTACACCGACACCGAGACCAAGGGCGTCTACCGCTGCAAGGCGTGCCAGGCGACCCTCTTCGAGTCGGACACCAAGTTCCACTCCGGCTGTGGCTGGCCGAGCTTCTACCAGCCGATCAGCGACACGATCGAGTACGTCGACGACTCGACGCTCGGGATGAAGCGGACCGAGGTGCGGTGCGCCAACTGCGGCTCGCACCTGGGCCACGTGTTCCCCGACGGCTACGGCACTCCGACCGGCGACCGGTACTGCATCAACTCGGTCAGCCTGACCCTGGAGCCGAAGGACGGCTGACCGCGGGGGCCGCGACACGGCGTCGACTTGACGCGCACTGGACTTGAACATGAGAATCATTCTCATGTTGATCAAGTCCAGTGCTCTCGCACTCCTGTCCACCCTCGCCCTTGCCGGCTGCGGCGCCGAGGAATCCGCTCCCAGGTCCGCTGACGCGCCTTCGTCCGATGCCGCGGCGACGGAGGTGCAGACCCCGCAGCCCCGGCTGGCCATGACGTACGACGGCGGCGTGGCCGTCCTCGACGCCGCCACGGGTGAGGTGCTGCTCGACGAGAAGGTCGACGGCTTCGTCCGGCTCAACCCTGCCGGCGACGACCGCCACCTCCTCGTCTCTGCCGCGGGCGGACTGACCGCCCTCGACCTGGGGTCGTGGACCGACGACCACGGCGACCACGGTCACTCGTGGACGACCGACCCGCGACTGACCGACTTCACCATCAGCGCCGAGGAGCCCGGCCACGTCGTGCCGCACCACGGCCGCACGACTGTCTTCGACGACGGCACCGGGGTCATCACGGCGTTCGACCCCGCGGACCTCGCCGAACTGGACGAGGCCGAGCCCTCCCTCGACACGTGGACGCTGGACCAGGCCCACCACGGGGTCGCCGTACAGGACGGGCACGGCAACCTGATCCACACGGTCGGGACCTCCGAAGCCCGCAGCGGCATCCGGATGATCACGGCTGCCGGCAACGAGCTGGCCGCTTCCGACGAGTGCCCGGGTGTCCACGGTGAGGCCTTCGCGGGCGACGTCGCGCTGTTCGGGTGCGAGGACGGCGTGCTCGTCGTGGACGGGCGCCGGATCACCAAGGTCGACTCGCCCGACGCCTACGGCCGGATCGGCAACCAGGCCGGCCACGAGAGCTCGCCGTACGTCCTCGGCGACTACAAGGTCGACGCCGACGCGGAGCTCGAACGGCCGACCCGGGTGTCAGTGATCGACACCCGCAACGCGTCGCTGCGCCTGGTGGACCTCCCGTCCAGCTACAGCTTCCGCTCGCTGGGGCGCACGCCGGCCGGGGAGGCGCTGGTGCTCGGCACGAACGGCAGCGTGCACGTCATCGATCCCGCGGAGGCCGTGCTCACGACCTCGATCCCTGTGACGAAGGCCTGGCAGGAGCCGACCGACTGGCACGAGCCGCGGCCGACCCTGCAGGTCATCGGTGGGTTCGCCTACGTCACCGAGCCGGCGACGAAGCAGATCCACGTGATCGACCTGGCCGATCGCAAGGTCGTGCGCAGCATCGACGTGGCGCACGCGCCGAACGAGTTGAGCGGTGTGTCGGGCTGACCCTCTAGGGTCCAACCATGGCGAAGACCGCGGCAGCCATGGTGCAGGCCGGCGATCGCGAGGTCCGGGTGTCGAGCCCGGACCGCGTGATCTACGAAGCGACCGAACGGACGGGCGAGGTCACCAAGCTGATGGTGGCCGAGTACGTCGTCGCGGTCGGTGACGGCCTGATGCGTGCGTTGCGCGAGCGCCCGACAGCGCTCGAACGGTGGCCATCCGGTGTCCGTGAGGGCTTCCGGCTGGCCACCGGTCCGCGCGACAACGACGCCGAGGGCTTCTACCAGAAGCGCGTCCCCAAGGGCGCTCCCGACTACCTCGAAGCCGTCGAGATCACCTTCCCCTCCGGCAGGACGGCCGAGGAGATCTGCCCGACCGAGCTGGCGGTGCCGGTCTGGTGCGCCCAGATGGGGGCGCTCACCTTCCACCCGTGGCCCGTTCGGCGGGCCGACACCGACCACCCCGACGAGCTGCGGATCGACCTCGACCCCCAGCCGGGTACGACGTTCGGTGACGCCGTGCGGGTCGCGGACCTTTCTCGCGAGCTGTTCGAGGAGCTCGGGCTGCGGGCGTACCCCAAGACCTCGGGCAACCGCGGGGTCCACGTCTACGTCCGGATCGAGCCGCGCTGGGAGTTCACCGACGTGCGGCACGCCGCGATCGCCTTCGGTCGTGAGCTGTCCCGACGCGACGACCAGGTGACGACAGCGTGGTGGAAGGAGGAGCGGGGCGAACGGATCTTCGTCGACTTCAACCAGAACAACCGCGACCGCACCATCGCGTCGGCGTACTCGCTGCGACCGCTGCCGGGCGCCCCGGTCTCGACGCCGATGACCTGGGCCGAGCTGGCCGGGGTCACGGACCCCAGGGACTTCAACCTGTTCACGGTCCCCGAACGGATGGCCGACGGCGACCCGTGGGCGAGCATCGATGACGAGTCGTTCTCGCTCCAGCCGTTGCTGGACCTCTGGGACCAGCAGGTCGCGGACGGTGCCAGTGAGCTCAACTTCCCGCCGGACTATCCGAAGATGCCGGGGGAGCCACCGCGGGTGCAGCCCAGCAAGAAGGTCGCCGAGCACTGGGACGAGCAGGGCAACCGGGTCGAAGGGACCTGACTGCCGCGCAGGTTCAGTCGAGGCCGCGGACGACCGCGACTTCACACAGCCGCGCGAGGTCGCCCCGGACCCGCACGTCCAGTGACGTGGTGAGGTCGTCGAGGAGCAGATGGACGGCGCTGCGGGTGGTCCGGCCCGGATGGGGCAGGTCCAGTTCGGGGATCAACCCGACGACGTACTCGCACAGGTCGATGACCTGGTCACGCTCGGCGGCCGGCAGGCGTGCACCCGCCAGCACCTCGTAGAGGCGGACGTCGAGGGTGTGCAGGGCCGACATGACTGATCAACGAGCGGACGGCGGGCACTGTTACGCCCCGAGTCAGCGCGGTCTGCGCGCCCTAACCGGCGTCGTGCTCGAGCAGGTGCAGCACGGGGACGCCGAGCTTGCGGCGCGCCCGCGAGGTCCAGTCGACGTGGAAGAACTCGGCGATCACGTGGGAGCGGGTGAGGATGATGGCCTCGCGCCCGTTGACCTCCTTGACCTTGGCGATCAGGGCGTCGACGGCCGAATCGGTCACCACGGTCCCCTCGCCGACGGTCCCACCGGTGGCGGTGAGGGCGGACGTGGTGGTGGCGAGGTCGCGCTCGGCCTGGTTCTTGTACTCCTCGCGGAGGTGCTCGATCTCGTCGGGCGACGGCGTCATCGGTGCGGCCATCAGGTCCGCGCCGCCCATCACGCCGAGGGAGGCCTCGACCGCTGCGGCTGCATCGGCCATCGGCAGCAGGACGTGGTAGATCACGTCGGCGTCGAGCGACTCGTGGAGCGCACGGACCTCGGCCGCATCCACGGCGGTCAGCGCCTGCTCCACGAGGAGGACGACGTCGTACTGCTCAAGGGCGGGTGTGGCGTCGGTGCTCATGGCTCCATCCTGCACCCGCGCCGGTCGCAGCGTCAGCCCCCGAGCACGTCCGCGAGGTCATACTTCACCGGTTGCTCGAGCTGCTCGTAGCCGCACGACTCCGGGTCGCGGTCCTCGCGCCACCGCTTGAAGTGGGCCGTGTGCCGGAAACGACGGCCCTCCATGGCGTCGTACTTGACCTCGATGACGCGCTCGGGGCGCAGGGGAGTGAACGACAGGTCCTTCCCGCTGCTCCACCGGCTCTGCGTGCCCGGCTGGCGGCCGGGGTTGGCGACGAGGAACTCCTGCCAGCGCCCCCAGGGGTGGTCCTCGATGGCGCAGACGAGGGGCTGCAGCTCCTGCCAGAGCTCGGCGCGCCGTGCGGCCGTGAAGCTGGCGCTGACGCCGATGTGCTGCAGCTCGCCGTCCTCGTAGAGGCCGAGCAGGAGGCTCCCGATCAGGGGCTGCTCGGGCGTGCTGGTCTTGTGCTCGCGGTAGCCCGCGAGCACGACGTCGGCGGTCCGCTCGTGCTTGATCTTCAGCATCGTCCGGGCATTCGGTGCGTACGGCGCACTGAGCGGCTTCGCCACGACGCCGTCGAGGCCAGCGCCCTCGAACTGGTGGAACCACTCCTGCGCCACGGCCGGGTCGGTGCTGGTGCGGGTCAGGTGGCACCGGGCATCGGGCTTGTCGGCGAGGCCGCCCAGTGCCTCCTCGAGAGCCTTGCGTCGTTCGACGAAGGGTCGGTCGAGGTACGACGCGTCGCCCAGTGCCAACAGGTCGAATGCCACGAACGCGGCCGGCGTCTTCTCGGCGAGCATGCCGATCCGCGAGGCAGCGGGGTGGATCCGCTCCTGCAACACCTCGAACTGCAGGCGGCCCTTGCCGTCCTCGCTGTCGAGGGCCACGAAGATCTCGCCGTCCAGCACGCACCGCTCGGGCAGCTCGGCCCGCGCCGCCTCGACGAGCTCGGGGAAGTACCGGGTCAGCGGCTTGGTGTTGCGGCTGGCCAGCTCGACCTCGTCGCCGTCCTTGAACAGGATGCAGCGGAAGCCGTCCCACTTGGGCTCGAAGAGCAGGCCGATGGGGTCGTACTTGGCCGGGTCGGGCACGCCCGACACCGCCTTCGCGAGCATCGGCTGGACGGGCGGCATCACGGGGAGGTCCACAGCACCTGAGACTAGTCAGGACTCCGACATTCATCGGAACGTCCGGATCTCGACGTAGGACGTCCGAAAACCGCGTGCCGCTGGACGGCCCCGCACCCTAGGTTCGACGAGTGACGTCGACGCCCGCGCAGGCCGCCCCTGAGATTCCTGTCGTGTCGGGACCTCCCGCCTGGCAGCCGGTCGCAGCGATCGGGGTCACCCTGGTCCTCTGGGCCTCTGCGTTCGTGGCGATCCGTCACCTCGGCCGCGAGGTCACGCCCGGCGCCCTCTCCCTGGGCCGGCTGCTGATCGCGGCGGTCGTGCTGTCCGCGCTGCTGGCGCGGGCGCCGCGGAGCCGCTTCACGCGCAACGAGGTGATGCTGCTGGTCGGCTGCGGAGTCGCGTGGTTCGGGATCTACAACCTCGCCCTCAACGACAGCGAGCGACGGATCGACGCCGCGACGGCCGCCATGGTCGTGCAGGTCGGGCCGATCCTGATCGCCCTGTTCGCCGCGCTCTTCCTCGGCGAGCGGCTCACGGGCTGGTTGCTGGTCGGCATGGCCGTCGCCTTCGGTGGCGTCGTCGTGATCGGCAGCGCGATGCGGGGCGAGGGCGGCTCCGACCTCGACGGTGTCCTGCTCGCACTGCTCGCCGCGGCGACGTACGCGATCGGGGTGGTGTGCCAGAAGGTGCTGCTCCGGCGGCTCTCCGGCCTCGAAGTGACGTGTTACGCCTGCTGGATCGGCGCGGTCGTCTGCCTGCCCTGGATCGGCGACCTGGGTGACGTGATCCGGGACGGCAGCACGGGGACCCTGCTGTGGATCGCCTACCTGGGCGTCTTCCCGACGGCGATCGCCTTCAGCACCTGGGCCTTCGCACTGCGCCACACCGACGCCGGCAAGCAGGCGTTGACCACGTTCCTCGTGCCGGCCATCGCGACCGTGATGGCGTGGGTCCTGCTCGACGAGGTGCCGCCGCCCCTGGCGTTCGCGGGTGGTGCGCTCTGTGTCGTCGGGGTGCTGGTGACGCGCCGGAAGCCGCGGTCGGGCGGAGAGCAACGCACCTGACGAACCTGCTGCGAATTCGCCGCGTGGACGACAGGTTCGTCAGGTACGACGGTGGTTGGTGCAGTGGGGCCGCCTGTCGGAATCGAACCGACGACCCTCCGCTTACAAGGCGGACGCTCTGGCCAACTGAGCTAAGGCGGCACGTGCCCATTGCTGAGCACCGGAGCATCCTAGTCAGCGCAGTCGGCGCACCTCGAACCGCTCCGGGGGAGTGGGGATTCCGTCCCGGCGGAGCCGGAGCGCAACCGGCCCTGCGTACCGTTCGCCCATGACCGAACGGCCACCTCGCAGGGTCCTCGCGACTCTTTGCGTGACCGTCACGGTCAGCTACGGCACCCTGTACTACGCCTTCGCGGTGCTGGCGCCCACGATCTCGTCCGACACCGGGTGGTCCCTGGCTGCGATCACCGCCGCGTTCTCTGCCGGGAGCCTCGCCACCGGGGTGGCCGGCATCCCTGCGGGGCGGGCGATCCAGGCCCGCGGCCCGCGAAGGGTCATGGTCGCCGGTGGATGTGTCGGTTCGACCGGACTGCTGCTCGTCGCGATCGCGCCGACGTACCCGCTCTTCCTGCTGGCCATGGTGGTCTGCGGAACGGGCGCAGCCGGCCTCTTCTACGCGCCCGCGTTCGCTGCCATCACGCACTGGTACGGCGCGCGCCGGGTCGAGGCGCTGACCGCGCTCACGCTCGTGGCGGGCTTCGCCAGCACCATCTTCGCGCCGACGACGACCCTCCTGGCCGAGCGCACCTCGTGGCGCACGACCTACGTCGTGTTCGCGGTGCTGCTCCTCGTCGTCGCGGTACCGCTGCACTTCTTTGCGCTCCGGCTCACCTGGCAGCCGGCGGAAGCAGGACACCATGCGGCGACCGACCGCGAGGTCGTGACCAGCGCGGCCTTCGTGCTCGTGGCGATCGGCTTCACCCTGGCCACGCTGGCGATGTACGCGTCGATCGTGGCGTTCGTGCCGCTCCTGATCGAGCGCGACCTCACTCCCGGCCTCGCGGCCTGGGCGCTCGGTCTCGGGGGAGCCGGCCAGGTCGTCGGGCGCCTCGCCTACCCGGCCCTCAGCAGGGCGCTCGGACTGCGGGCCCGGGTCGGCCTGACGACCTCCGCGCTGGCGGTGACCATCGCCGTGTTCGCAGTGGTGCCTGGTCCCGCGGCGCTGCTCGTGCTCGGTGCCGTCGTGGCCGGCGCTGCCCGCGGGCTCTTCACGCTCGTCGGCGCGCTGCTGGTCACCGACCTGTGGGGCCCCGAGCGCTACGCAGCCCTCAACGGCGTCCTCGGCGCTCCCGTTGCCCTGGCCACGGCCATCGGGCCGTTCGTGGGTGCCGGTCTGGCTGACGTGGCAGGCGGCTATCCGGTCACGTTCGCGGTGCTCGGCGGCATCGCCGCGGTGGGCGCGGTGCTCTCCGTGTCGGCCGTCGCGATGGTCGAGCGCTGACCGCCGCGCTCAGCGCAGCTGCCGCACCTCGAACCGCTCCGGAGGTACGGCGATCGCGTCCTGCGCCGCGACCAGCTGGAGCTCGCGGGTGCCGGCGGCCAGGGTGCGCTCGAGGACGGTGAAGACCGACGAGGTCGTCCGCCCGAGCGCCACCGCCGGGGAGCCGGACTCGCGCAGGTGCGCGAGGTACAGCGCCGCGGTCAGGTCGCCGCCACCGTTGGGTGCGATCGGCAGCAACGGCGTGGTCACGGCCCAGGCGCCGGCGTCGGAGACGGCCACGACGTCGAGGGTCTCGCTGTCGTCGTACCGGATCGAGGTGACGAGCACGTCCCGCGGCCCCCGATCGCGTACGACGTCGATCGCAGCCAGCACGTCCTCGACCGTGCGTGCAACGCGTCCGGCCAGGAACTCGAGCTCGAAGTGGTTGGGCGTGAGGATGTCGGCGTACGGAACGACCTCGTCGCGCAGGTACTCCGGGATGCCGGGACGGACGAAGATGCCGCGACCGACGTCACCGATGACCGGGTCGCAGCAGTAGACGGCGTCGGGGTTGAGCTCCTTGACCCGGGCGACCGCGTCGAGGATGACCGCACCCATGGCGGGGTCGCCCTGGTAACCGGACAGCACCGCGTCGGCGGTGCCGAGGACGCCGCGGTCGTCGATGCCGGCGATGACCTCGCGGACGTCGGCCGGGTCCAGCAGCGGTCCGCGCCACGCGCCGTACCCGGTGTGGTTCGAGAAGTGCACCGTGAACACCGGCCAGACCTCGTGACCGAGGCGCTGCAGCGGGAAGACCGCTGCGGAGTTGCCGACATGCCCATAGGCGACCGAGGACTGGATCGACAGGATCTTCACGGCAACATCCTCCCAAACGAAACCCTTTCGTAACGAAACTAGAACGCGTTACAGTTAGCGGACCACAGTGACGAGGGATGGGACTGGCATGGCCAAGCGCGCGAGCAAGAACAACCAGCGCAGCAGTGAAGCCGACTACGTGGTGGTCGGATCCGGAAGTTCCGGGGCGATCGTCGCGGGACGCCTGGCCCAGTCGGGCGCGAGCGTGATCCTGCTCGAGGCGGGCAAGAGCGACGACAAGGGCATGCATGGCTACATGACGAAGGTGCCCGGCATGATCGGCCCGATGCACTCCGAGCCCAAGCTCGAGAAGCTCTTCGACTGGGGCTACCGCTCGGTGCCCCAGCCGGGCCTCGACGGCCGCCGGATGCCGGCGCCCCGTGGCAAGGTCGGCGGCGGTTCGTCCTCGGTCAACGGCATGGTCTACGTGCGCGGCAACCGCGCCAACTACGACTCGTGGGCCGCCGAGGGCAACACGGGTTGGTCCGCCGACGACGTCAACAAGGCGTTCAAGCGCTACGAGGACTTCGAGGACGGCGAGGACGCCTACCGCGGCGCCGGCGGCCCCATCAAGATCACCCGCAACAAGACCCCGCAGGAGGCGACCCTCCAGTTCATCCAGGCCACCTCCGACACCCTCGGCGTCAAGGTCAACGACGACTACAACGGGGCCGAGCAGGAGGGCATCTCCCGGATGCAGCAGAACGCTGCGGACGGCCTGCGCTACTCCTCGACCCGCGGCTACGTGCACCACCTCAACCCGCGCACCCTCGAGTTCCAGACCGAGGTGCACGTCGAGAAGGTCGTGATCAAGGACGGCCGCGCCACCGGCGTGGAGGTCCTCGACCAGGGCAAGGGCGGCGGCACCCGCCGCTTCATCAAGGCCGGCAAGGAGGTGATCCTCTCCTCGGGGTTCATCAACAGCCCGCAGCTGCTCATGCTGTCCGGCGTCGGTCCCGCGGAGCACCTGGCCTCGCTCGGCATCGAGGTGATCGCGGACCTGCCCGTCGGCGACAACCTCCACGACCACCTGTTCCACCCGCTGTCCTTCCACGTGCCGAGCGTCGTCTACCGCGGCAACCCGTGGACGTTCGCGAAGGGGACCGCGCGCAACATGTCCGGTCGCAAGTCCTTCCTCGACAACTCCGTCTTCGAGTCCGTCGGGTTCATCCGCTCCGGCCTGGCGACCGACGTGCCCGACATCCAGCTGCACGCGCTGCCGTGGACCTACCCGAGCCCCAACCAGGACGAGCCGGTCCGGCACATGCCCGACCCGCGTCCCGGGCTCACCGTGTTCTCGACCCTGATCTACCCCAAGAGCCGTGGCACGATCCGCCTCGCCTCCTCGGACCCGATGACCGCACCGCTCATCGACTACGGCTTCTTCACCCACCCCGACGACGTCGAGGTGCTGGCCCAGGGCACCGAGATGATCCGGGAGATCATGGCGTCCGCTGCGTTCGGTGGCGGGGTGAAGGCCGAGATCCACCCGGGCCCGTCGATCCCCAACGGCAAGGACCTGCGGGTCGCGCTCAAGCAGCGATCGACGTCGGTCTACCACGGTGTCGGCACCTGCCGGATGGGCGTCGACGAGCGCGCGGTCGTCGGCCCGGACCTGAAGGTCCGCGGCATCGAGGGCCTGCGCGTCGCGGACGCTTCGATCATGCCGTCGATCACGGGAGGCAACACCAACGCGCCGTGCTACATGATCGGCGAGATGGCGGCCGAGATCATCCTGGGCGGAGCGAACTGGTGAGCACCCCGGCCGCCGTCCGGCCGGCCTCGGTCACCGACGAGCTCCTCGAGCGCCTCGTCTCCCGGGTCCCGGGCCGCAAGGGCGCGACCTGGAAGCTCACCGAGGTCTACACCGGCGAGGTCCTCATCGAGCTCCCGCAGTCGACTCCCGAAGACATCGAGGCAGCCTTCGAGGAAGCCCGCGCGGCCCAGCGGCTCTGGGCGCAGTGGCCGGTCGCCAAGCGGCTCGAGGTCTTCAAGCGCGCACACACGCTGTTCATCGACAACGCCCACACGACCGCCGACCTGATCCAGGTCGAGAGCGGCAAGAACCGGCGGATGGCGATCGAGGAGACCTGCGATCCGCCGATGGTGATGAGCTACTACCTGAAGCGTGCGGAGAAGCTGCTCAAGCCGACGAAGCACGCCGGCCCGGTGCCGATCGTGTCGAGCTCCACCGAGGTCCGCGTCCCCAAGGGCGTCGTCGGGATCATCGCCCCGTGGAACTTCCCGTTCGCGACGGGACTCTCGGACGCCATCCCGGCGCTGATCGCCGGCAACGCGGTCGTGGTGAAGCCGGACAACAAGACCGCCCTGTCGCCGCTCTACGGCATCTCGCTGCTCGAGGAGGCCGGCCTGCCGAAGGGCCTGTTCCAGGTCGTCTGCGGTGAAGGCCCCGACATCGGTCCGACGCTGATCGACAACGCCAACTACGTCATGTTCACCGGCTCGACGGCCACCGGCCGGGTGATCGGCGAGCGCGCCGGCAAGAACCTGATCGGCTGCTGCCTCGAGCTCGGTGGCAAGAACCCGATGATCGTGCTCGACGACGTGAACGTCGAGGAGTGGGTCGACGGCTCGATGTTCGGCGTCTTCGGCAACACCGGCCAGATCTGCATGCACATCGAGCGCATCTACCTCCCCGAGAAGCGGTACGACGAGCTGAAGTCCGCGTTCGTGGAGCGGGCCCGGAACCTGGTGCTCGGGGCGTCGTACGACTTCGGACCGGAGGTGGGATCGCTGGTCAGCGTGGATCACCGCGACCGCGTCGCCTCGCACGTCGAGGACGCCGTCGCCAAGGGTGCGACCGTGCTCACCGGTGGACGGGCGCGGCCCGACATCGGGCCGGCGTTCTTCGAGCCGACCGTGCTCGAGGGCGTCACCAAGGACATGCTGGCCGGGCACACCGAGACCTTCGGGCCGGTGGTCGGGCTGCACCCGTACCGCACCATCGATGAGGCGATCAAGCTGGCCAACGACACCGACTACGGCCTGAATGCCTCGGTGTGGGGCACGGATCTTGCCCGTGCCGGGGCCGTCGCCGCGCGAATCGACTCGGGCAACGTCAACATCAACGACTCGCTCGCGACGGCGTACGCCTCCAAGGGCTCGCCGTCCGGTGGGGTGAAGAGCTCCGGTGTCGGTGCCCGTCACGGTGACCAGGGCCTGTTGAAGTACACCGACGCCAAGAACGTCGCCGTCCTCAAGAAGCAGGTCATGGGTGCCCGGCCGGGCCAGGACTACAGCGCGTACGTCAAGCAGATGATGCAGTCACTCAAGATCATGCGGCGCCTGGGCCGCTGACGAGTCACCGGCCCGATCACCGGGCGAACGAACGGCCGGCGTGCGTGACGCCGGCCGTTCGTCGTACCGGACTCAGGCGCTGATGGCCTCGTGCTCAGGGGCGGTGGACCCGCCCACCTGGATCTTGCGGGGCTTGGCCTTCTCGGCCACCGGGATGACCAGGCGCAGCACGCCGTTGTCGTAGGCGGCGTCGATCCGCTCGAGGTCCAGGTTGTCGCCGAGGATGAGCTCGCGGGAGAACTGTCCGTGCGTCCGCTCGGAGGCGAGGCGCTGCCAGTCGCCATTGCCGGCGGGTCGCTCGGCGCGGATGGTGACGACGTTGCGTTCGACATCGATGTCGATGCTCTCGCGGCTCGCGCCGGGAAGGTCGAACTCGAGGACGAACTCGTCGCCCTGGCGCCAGGCGTCCATGGGCATCACCGCGGGCCGGTTGGTCGTGCCGCCGGTGCCCAGGAGCTGGCTCGCGAGCCTGTCGAAGTCGCGGAAGGGATCGGTGGTGCGCAGCAACATGACGTTCCTCCTTCGTGGATGTGCCGGCTCTTGCGGCCGACCTCTGGATCTGCACCACCTGTTATAGATAATCTGATCTCGTGAATCAAGGTCCAGGGTCACGAAATTTTCATCGCGGCGTCTTCGCCATCTCGGTGGCCGCCGACATGACGGCATTGCAGATCCAGAACATCCGGGTCTACGAACGGCGCGGCCTGCTTGCTCCCGAACGGAGCGCAGGCGGTACGCGGCTCTACAGCCGCGCCGACATCGAGACGCTGCACCGCATTCGCGACCTGCTGGCCGAGGGTCTCAACCTGGCTGGAATCGCGCAGGTCCTCGCGCTGGAGGCAGAGGTCGCGCGTCTCCGGGCCTGCCTCGCGGCAGTTCAGGCGACCTGAAGGCTCCGCTTCGACAGCCCCATCCAGAACCCGTCGATCACCTGCTCGCCGGCGACAGTGGGGTCGGTGGCTGCGCCGAGGGTGACGAACAACGGGCTGTAGTGCTCGACCGTGGGGTGGGCGTACGGCATGCCCGGCGCCTTGTCGCGGTACGACGCCAGCTCGTCCACGTCGCCGCGGGCGAGTGCCTCGCTGGCCCATGCGTCGAAGTCCGTGGACCAGCCCGGCGCTTGCGCGTCGATCTGGAAGGACTTCAGGAACGGCAGGCCGTGGGTCAGGAAGCCGGAGCCGATGATCAGCACGCCCTCGTCGCGCAGCGACTGCAGGCGACGCCCGATCTCCATCAGTCGGCCCGGGTCGTGCGTGGGCATCGACATCTGGACGACCGGGATGTCCGCCTCGGGGTACATGATCCGCAGCGGCACCCAGGCGCCGTGGTCGAGGCCGCGCGAGGTGTGCTGGTGGACGGGTTCGGTCGTCGGCATCATCGCCGCGATCCGTGTCGTGAGGGCCGAGGCGTCGGGCGTCTCGTAGGTCATCTGGTAGTACTTCGGCGCGAATCCGCCGAAGTCGTAGACCAGGGGTGCGAAGTTCGCGGACAGCGACAGCGGCGCGGACTCCCAGTGGGCGCTGACGATCAGGATCGCCTTCGGGCGTGGCAGGTCCCGGGCCCAGGCGGCCAGCTGGCCCGACCAGATCGGGTCGTCCAGCAGCGGGGGAGCGCCGTGCCCGAGGTAGAGGGCCGGCATCCGTCCTTCGGTGTCTGTGCTCATACCCACCACAATAGTTGAACGCTCAACTATATTCCCGGGGTCAGGAAGGAAGGCTCCAGTTCACGGGGGTGCTGCCCTGCTCGGCGAGCAACTGGTTGGCCCGGGTGAACGGACGCGAGCCCAGGAAGCCCTTGTGGGCCGAGAGCGGCGAGGGATGTGCCGACTCGATCACCGGGACCCGACCCAGGTGCGGCACGAGTGCCCGCGCCGGATCGCCCCACAGGATCGCGACCATCGGGGCGCCGTCCTCGGCCCGACGGGCGAGGGCCTCGATGGCACAGGTGGTGACGTCCTCCCAACCCTTGCGCCGGTGCGCGTGCCGCTGGCCCTGCTCCACGGTGAGCACCCGGTTGAGCAGCAGCACGCCCTGCTCGGCCCAGGGCGTCAGGTCGCCGTGTTCGGGCGGCACTGCCTTGAGGTCGGAGCGCATCTCCTTGTAGATGTTCTTCAGGCTCGGCGGGAGGGGCCGCACGGAGCGCTCGACGGCGAAGCACAACCCGATCGCGTGGCCCGGTGTCGGGTACGGGTCCTGGCCGACGATGAGCACCCGGACCTCGGACAGGGGTCGCTCGAACGCACGGAAGACCAGGTTCGGCTCCGGTGCCCAGAACTTCCCCGCGGCGGCTTCTGCGTCGAGGAATCGCATCACCTCGGCGATCCGGTCCTCGACCGGTGCAAGGGCGTCAGCCCAGTCAGCGGCCATCAGGCCCTGGTCGACGAGTTGAGAAAGAGAAGCACCCACGGCCGAAACGTACGCTGCTGCGCGGCTCCCGACGCGCAGCGGTCCCCCCAGACCCCACCTACGTGTAGCCCGGCCGTGGTGCTGCTCCCTCATGCCGGCTGCTTGCGCGAGTGGGGCGCCCCTCTCCCTCCGAGGGGCGCACCAGACGCGTTGCAGCTAGCTCCGACGCGGACTTCGAGCCCAACTGGTCCTCCGGCAGCGCTTCCTTGCGGTGCGCCAGGCCCGGTGGGGCTCCCTCCAGCGGCTTCGAGGTCCGCGTCGGTAAGGAAGAATCTACGGACCCGGGAGGGGTCCCGGGATCGGGAGTGCGGCCGTCGTCTTCTAGTCCTTTGGGACTACGACGGTTCGGCGATCGGTGGTGCCGACGAGGGTTGGATCAGGGCTACTTCGACAGGGCGCGCGACGAGGCGGAGCGGTGTCGACGCTTGCGGCTGGTGCCGATCGGGGCCTCGGGCTGGTTGTCCGTGGACCACTCGGTGATCCACTCGTCCATCGCCAGCCAGGTCGTGTGCCGGGCCGCGCGACCGGTCAGCATGCCGAGGTGTCCGCCGGGGACGACCTCGAAGCGCACCTCCGGCGACCCCTTCAACAGCGGTACGACGGCCCGCACTGCCGGGACCGGGGCGATGCCGTCCGTGGCACCGCCGAACACCAGCACGGGGACGTCGATCTTGCCGAGGTCGATCGTGCGGTCGTCGAGCTCGAACAGGCCGTGCGCGAGCTGGTTGCCCTTGGCGAACCGGTGGTACAGCTGCCCGAACGTGCGGCCCGGGTAGGCGATCATGTTGGCGGTGAACCGGTCGACCGCCTCGACCTGCGCGAGGAACTCGCGGTCATCGATGTGCTGGGCCAGTGCGATCGGCTTGGTCACCATCTTCTGGAAGGCACTGAGCTGGAACGCCCACTTCACCAACGGCTTCGGGGCGCCGCCGAGCATCTGGTAGCCCTTGGTGATCGGGCCCTTGCCGTTGAACAGGTTCAGCAGTGGACGGAGCGGGGCCAGCAGTGGCACCAGGGACACGTCGATGGGGGAGCCGACCACGGACAGCGAGGCGACCGGCAGCTTGCCGGAGCGTTCGTCGGCGAGGGCCAGCAGGGAGAAGATGCCGCCCAGGCTCCAGCCGATCAGGTGCACCGGTCGGCCACCTGCGTGTGCCGACACCTCGCGGATCGCGGTCGGCAGGACCTCGTCGACCCAGTGCTCCATGCCGAGGTTGCGGTCCCGGAACGACACCTCGCCGTACTCCAGCAGGTACGTCGGCCGGCCCTCGGTGACGAAGTGCTCGACGAGCGAGCACCCGCGGCGGAGGTCGTAGCAGAGCGCGGGCGCCGCGAGCGGCGTCACCAGCAGGACCGGGTCACCCTTCTCGACGACGGTGCCCGACGGCCGGTAGTGGTAGACCTCGCGCAGCGTGCCTTCATCGATCAGGGTGCGCGGCATCGGACGCAGGTCGGCCAGGCCGCCGTACAACACCTTGTGGGCCACGTTGCTGGCGGCAGCAACGACCTGGTCGGGGCCGGGAAGCAGGCCTGCTCCCGGAACCGAACGCAAGGGGAGCAGATCCATGGGTGAACGCTACCGCGCAGACGCCCTCTCGGCGGGCCTCGTCCGCGGCTGGTGCAGCCCGGTCACTTCCACTGCAGCGAGGCCAGGGTCGCCTCGATCCATGCGCGGCTGCTCGGACCCTTCCCGAAGAAGCTGAACAGGACGTGGAAGGACACCCCGTTGTGCCGCGTGCCGAAGACGACGACGAGCTGGCCGTTGTCGATCGTTTCGGCCGTCCACCCCTCGACGCCGTCGAGGGCGCGATTCTCCCCGCGCTTCAACGGCGCGTCCACGCCGAGCGTGCGGACGCTCGCCGCGTAGTCGGAGTCGAGGTCCTTGACGTCGTCGCCCGCCTGCAACGGGACCACGGTGGCCTCGACGTCGTACGGGTTGAGGTCAGCGTCGTAGGCGCTCGCAACGAGCTTGCCGTCGAAGTACCACTCAAGGTCACCGGGGAGGCGGAAGCTGACGTGCTTGTCCTTGACCAGCGGGCCGGGTGGCGCCACGTCCGTGGTGGGGCTGGAGGGCGAGGTTTCCGAGGAGTCGACCGTCGACGGCGAGGTGGCGGGTGGATCGCTGGGACCTGCACCCTGGTCATCGCCGTCCCCGCATGCGGTCAGGCCAGTCGCGAGGCCGATCGCGAGGATGACGGCCGGTGCCCGTCGGCGGCCGCGCATGCGCATCACTTCCACGCGATCGAGGCCAGGATGGCCTCGATCCACCCGAGGGTTCGCGGGTCCTTCTGGGGGAACCGGAACGTGAGGCTGAACGACTTGTCGCTGTGCATGGTGCCGAACTCGTAGATCAGCTGGCCCTCCTCGACGCTCTGGGCGGTCCAGCCCTCGATCCCGTCGATGACGCGGTTCTCGCCGCGCTTCAGGTCGTACGGGTCCTGGTCCGTGCTGAGTTCGTAGTCGTCGTCGAGGGTCTGGGCGGTACCGCCCGACAGGAGGGGGACCACGGAGACGGCGACACGGAACGGGTTGAGGTCTTCGTCGTAGGTGGTCGCGCTGAGCCCGCCGCGGCTAAGCTCCCACTCGGCGTCGGCCGGCAGGTGGAAGCTGAAGACGGCGTCGTCGACCAGGGGGCCGGTCGCTGGCGCGATGGCAGTGGTGTCGCTCGACGGGGAGCCGGAAGCAGTGTCGCCGGAAGACTGCGAGGTGGCGGGTGGATCGCTGGGACCTGCACCCTTGTCATCGCCGTCCCCGCAGCCGGCCAGACCACTGGCGAGGCTGATCAGGAGTACGGCGGTCGCGGTCATCCGGCGCGAGTTCATTCGCGTCACTTCCACTGGATCGAGGCCAGCACGGACTCGATCCATGCGCGCGTCCGCGGGTCCTTCTTCGGGAAGTGGAAGGTGATGTCGAATGAGTGGCGCGCGTGCATGGTTCCGAAGGTGTAGATCAGCTGGCCGTCCTCCACCGTTTCCGCGGTCCAGCCCTCGATTCCGTCCACGACCCGGTTCTTGCCGCGCTTCTGCGGCGGGTCGTACCCGTCGGAGTCGGTGCTGATGTCGAAGTCGACGTCGAGGTCGTCCTCGCTGCGGCCCGCCTGCAGCGGGAGGACGGAGGTGGCGACGTCGAAGGCGTTGAGGTCCTCGTCGTACGTCGTCGCGCTGAGCCCTTCGCGGCCGAGCTCCCACTCCGCGTCGGCGGGCAGGTGGAACCTGAAGACGTCGTCCTCGACGAGCGGGCCGGTCGCCGGTGCGACTCCCGTGCTGCTCGAGGAACCGTCGCTCGGAATCGGCGTCGCGGACGTGGACTGGGGCGCCGGCGTCGATGGATCGGCGTCGGGTCCGTCGCCGTCCTTGCATCCCGAGAGCAGCAGCCCTGAGACGACGAGCAGGGCGACAAGAATCCGATTGGTCACGATGCACCACCTTCCGAGATGTCGGGATCACCCTAGCGAGCCCTAGAATCTGGACGGGCAGGTGTTTGCTCGACGTCAGCGCGGGTAGGTCGCGTTGACACCGCCACCTTCGGCGGTTCTCGGATGGAGGGATGCCCACGTGTTGCCTGAATACTTTGCGGACTTCACCGCTGCCGCGGTCAAGGCGTCCCCCACCGGGTTGACGATCGTCGAGGACGCCATCGAATCGGCCGTCAGCTCCATCGACAAGCAGTTGGGCAAGCTCGACCACCAGAAGTTCGGCGCTGACGGATTCATCGCGGTCTCCGCCTTCGGCGCTGCCGACAGGTCGCCTGAGCTCGCCCTGCACCACACGCGTGCCCATGCCGTCATCGAGAAGACCTTGATCGGCGTGAAGGAGGACCTGGAGCGGTTCCGCGCGGCCTGCATCGAGGCCCGCGCGCTGATCGTCGGCGCTGACGAGAAGGCCGGCGACGACTCGAGGCTGCTGGTCGCGCGCGTGCTTGCCGAGGGAACCACGGGCAACTCCGGCGACGCGGCCTACAACAACGCGGTCCACACCGAGGCCGACGCGGTGCCCACGGAGGAGAACCCGAACGCTGAACCCCCTGCCGGCCACGAGGGTGCCCCGGTCGGCAAGAACGTTCCGAACACGGAGGACTTCCAGTGACCGGCCAGCACATCCAGAAGCTGCTGAAGGCGACCGCTGCTTCGGACCACGAGAAGTTGCGCGATTCCCGCAAGGCCTGGGACGAGGGCTACCACGCGCTCCTCGACCTCAGCGAGACCCTCGCCGACACCGCCCGCGAGGTCGAGCGGGGCTTCGCTGACGGCGTCGCGACTGACGTACAGGGCACGGCTTCCCGGGGCCGCATGGCCTTCGAGACCTTGCGTGACGACGTGGTCATCCCGCGCCGCGACCAGATGCAGGCCGCCGCCAAGGTGCTCCGTGTCGCCGCGGCGCGGCTCAAGGCCGCCGAGCTGGCTCGCGTCGACATGCCCGACTCACCGCCCGGAGACCTGCCGCCACGGCCGTCGTCGTACGGCACCGAGGACGACATCGACGCGGTGCGGGCCCAACGCGCCTACGACAACCAGGTGACCGCCCACAACACTGCCGTCTCCGCCTACGCCGATGCCGACGAGAAGGCGCGCGTGAAGCTCCAGGAACTCGACGACGCGTACGCCGAGGCGTCGGTCGTGCTCGCGAAGATCCATGGTGAGCCGGTGTACCCCGAGGACCTCCCGCCGCCCGGCGACCCGGGTCCGGGCGGACTCCCGGTCGGCCCTTCCGGAGGCCACCGCCCCACACCTGTCGTCCCTGGTCCGCCGGGGGTGTCGACCGGTCACCCGCACCCGGTGCCGATCGTCGATCCCGGGCCGGGCCCCGGACCCGGTCCGGGTCCCGGACCCGAGCACCACTCGCCGGGACCGGTGGGGGGCACGCTGGGCAACCCCGGTTCCGGTCCGAACCCGGGCGGGGGTGGCGGACTCGGCATCAACCCGATCATCGGTGGTGGCATCGCGGCCGGCCTGTTCGGCGGTCCCGGTCTGGCCAACGCCGTTCGCGGCGCCCTCGGCGGACGTGGCGGCTTCGGGTCCACCAACGGCACCATCGGGTCGACGACCCGCACGGGAGGCGCAGGCACGCTCGGCCGTTCCGGCGGTGCCGCTTCCCCGGGCACCCAGGCCGGCCGCAGTGGTGGTCGAGGCGGGGCCACGGGCGGCGCTCGTTCGGGTGCCGGCGGTCGTGGTGGCGCGGGTGCTCCGGGCACGGCCGGTGGCCGCGGTAGGGGTGCCGGTGGCCGCGGAGCGGCAGCCGCAGGTGCCGGTGGTCGTGGGCGCAAGGGCCGTGACGAGGAGGGCCGCGATCGCGACCTCTTCGACGACGGCAGTGACTGGATCGACGACGAGGGCGTCGGACCCGACGTGCTCGGCTGACCGTCAGGAGCGAGTGGCGGGCAGCACCGACTTCGAGTGCTGTCCGTCCTCTGCGAGCTCGATCATGAAGCTGTCGGCCCACGCCTTCACGTCGTGCTGGGCGATCTGCTTGCGCATCGCCTTCATCCGGCGGGTGAGCTCCTTCGGCTCGGCCTGGTAGGCCTCCAGCAGTGCGGCCTTCATGCCGTTCATGTCGTAGGGGTTCACCAGCCAGGCCTGCCGCAACTCGTCGGCTGCCCCCGCGAACTCCGAGAGCACCAGGGCTCCGTCCTCCTCGGTGCGGCAGGCGACGTACTCCTTGGCGACGAGGTTCATGCCGTCGCGGTACGGCGTCACGACCATGATGTCGGCGGCGCGGTAGAGCGCGGCCATCTCCTCGCGGGGGTACGACGTGTGCAGGTAGCTGATCGCCGGCGTACCGATCCGGCCGAGGTCGCCGTTGAGCCGGCCGACCAGGCGGTCGATGTCGTCACGGAGGTTGCGGTAGTGCTCGACCCGCTCGCGCGACGGCACCGCGACCTGCACGAAGACGGCGTCGTCGACGGTCAGGTGGCCGTCGCTGATCAGCTCGCCGAACGCGCGGAGCCGGGCGTAGATGCCCTTCGTGTAGTCGAGGCGGTCGATGCCGAGGAAGATCCGGCTCGGGTTGCCGAGTGCGTCCCGGATCGCGGCAGCGCGTTCGGTGACGGCCTCGGACCGGGCGAGCTCCTCGAAGCCGGCGGCGTCGATCGAGATCGGGAAGGCCGCGGCCCGCACCGTGCGGCCGTCCGGCAGGTAGACGAGGTCGCGGTGCGTCTTGTGGCCGACCCGCTGGCGCACCAGCCGGATGAAGTTCTGCGCTGCGCCCGGCAGCTGGAAGCCGACGAGGTCGGCGCCGAGCAGGCCCTCGAGGATCTGGCGACGCCATGGCAGCTGCTGGAAGAGCTCGGCCGGCGGGAACGGGATGTGCAGGTAGAAGCCGATCCGCAGGTCCGGGCGTAGCTCTCGGAGCATCTGCGGCACCAGCTGCAACTGGTAGTCGTGCACCCACACCGTCGCACCCTTGGCCGCCAGCTCTGCGGTCTTCTCGGCGAAGCGGCGGTTGACCTTGACGTAGGAGTCCCACCACTCACGGTGGAACTCCGGCTTCGCCACGAGGTCGTGGTAGAGCGGCCACAGGGTGCCGTTCGAGAAGCCTTCGTAGTGCTCCTCGATCTCCTCGGCGCTGAGCGCCAGCGGCACCAGCTGCAGGCCGTCGACCTTGAACGGCTTGAGGCGCTGCTCGGAACCACCCGACCAACCGACCCAGACGCCGTCGTGGGCCCGCATCACCGGTTCGATGGCGGAGACCAGGCCGCCGGGTGACGGCCGCCAGGTCGTCTTCCCGTCGCGGTCGGTCACACGGTCCACCGGAAGGCGGTTGGCGACGATCACGAGGTCATGGGCCACGACCCCAACCCTAGTGGTGCGCCCGGCATGGATCTGCTGAAGTGTCGGGCTGGCTGGATGGTGGCGCGCCGCGTACGTTCCTAGCGTGGAGCCCATGAACCTGTTCCGACGGCTCCTCCTCGACTCCGGCTACGCGCTGACGTCCCTCCTGCTCGTGGTCCCCGCCTTCAGCCTGGTGATCGCCGGCCTCGCCGCCGGCGTCGGCACCCTGGTGGTGGCGGCCGTCGGGCTGGCCCTCCTCGTGGCGACGTCGTACGTCGCCCGCGGGTTCGCGACCGTGGAGCGGAGCCGGTTGCGGTCGATGCTGGGGATGTCGGCCCCGCAGCCGTCGTACCTCCGTCCGGTGGCGGGTGACGGACGGATCCGCGCGTTCCTGACGCCGTTGCGCGACGTGCAGACCTGGCTCGACGTGCTGTGGTGCCTGCTGTCGCTGGTGACGGGCCTCTTCGCGTTCGCGGTGACCGTCGGGTGGTGGGCGCTGACGCTCGGCGGACTGACGTACTGGTTCTGGCAGCGCTACATCACCTTCGACGCGGACAGCAAGACGCTCGCGGAGATCCTGGGCTTCGGCGAGGGCCGCACCCCGGAGTCGTTGCTCAACCTGGCGATCGGTGTGGTCGCGCTCCTCACCCTGCCGCTCGTCGTACGCCTGGCGGCCGGCCTGCACGCCTCGGTGGCGCGGGTGATGCTGTGTGGCCGGGCGGAGCTGCTGACCCGGGTGGACCGGGTCGAGGCGAGTCGCGAGTCCGCCCACCGGGCCGAGGCGCACTCGCTGCGCCGCCTCGAGCGCGACATCCATGACGGGCCGCAGCAGCGCCTGATCCGGCTGGGGATGGATCTCGGTCGGGCGAAGCTCCAGCTGGCTGACGACCCGGCGACGGCGGCCGCCACACTCGACTCCGCGGTGGCCCAGACCCGCGAGGCGGTCGAGGAGCTGCGGGCGCTGTCGCGGGGGATCGCGCCGCCGTTGCTGGTCGACCGCGGCCTGGACGCCGCCCTGCGGGACATGGCGTCGGGACAGCAGATCCCCGTCGAGGTCACCGTCGAGGCGCCCGACGACCTCCCGCTGCCCGTGCAGACGGCTGCCTACTTCGTCGTCGCCGAGGCGCTGACCAACATCGCGAAGCACAGCCGGGCCGTGCGCGCCCACGTCGGCGTGCAGGCGTCGGGGGACCGACTGGTCATCACGGTGGACGACGACGGCCGCGGCGGCGCGCACGTCACCGCGGGGCGTGGGCTCGACGGCCTGCGCCAGCGGCTCGACGGGGTCGACGGCTCCCTCAGCGTCGCCTCGCCCGACGGCGGGCCGACCCGGCTGCGTGCCGAGGTCGCCCTGTGAGGACCAGGGCAGTGGGGATGGCGCCATGAGGATCGTGGTCGCCGACGACTCGGTGCTGCTGCGCGAAGGCCTGCAGCTGCTGCTCGTCGAGGCGGGGCACGACGTCGTGGCCTCCGTGGCCGACGGCCCTTCGTACGTCGAGGCGATGCTGCGGGAGCGACCCGACGTCGGCATCGTGGACGTCCGGATGCCGCCGAGCCACACCGACGAGGGCCTCCGGGCCGCGGTCGCCGTACGACGGGCCTGGCCGGAGGCGCGGATGCTGGTCCTGTCGCAGTACGTCGTCGTGTCCTACGCCGACGACCTGCTGGCGACGGGCGAGGCCGGGGTCGGGTACCTCCTCAAGGACCGGGTCAGCGAGGTGGGGGAGTTCCTCGCCGCCGTCGAAGCGGTCGCCGACGGGGGCACCGCGCTGGATCCGCAGGTCGTGCGCCAGCTGGTCAACCGGCGCAGTGACCCGTTGACGGCCCTCACTCCTCGCGAGCGGGAGGTGCTCACGCTGATGGCCGAGGGGCGGTCGAACGCGGCCGTCGCCGAGGCCCTGACGGTGACCCAGGGTGCCGTCGAGAAGCACACCCAGCGGATCTTCGCCAAGCTCGGGCTGTCTCCTGACGACGACCAGTCGCATCGCCGGGTCCTGGCGGTGGTCGGCTTCCTGCGCGCCGATCAGGCCGGGTCGTCGGGGTAGGCGATCCCGCAGCTCGCCCGCAACGCGTCCATCTGGCGCAGCAGCGTGAGCGTCTGGGCGTGGGGAACCAGCGGGCTCTCGCGGAGTCCCTCGCGCAGGCAGCGGCCGACCTCGATGATCTCGTTGCCG
>NZ_JBMCZA010000210.1:11770-12175 GCF_048654705.1 Nocardioides sp. CPCC 206348 | reverse complement strand
GTGGGTTCCGATCCGCGATTGCGCGGGACGAAGACGGCCTGCTCGGGGTGGTGGAACTCCGGACCGAGCTCGATCCTGCCGAGGTCGGTCGCGATGGCGGCGCGGCGTGAGGACCACGACGTCATCGATGCATTCATCGTGGCGAGTGCCCCGCCGGGGTAGCGGCCGGCGATCGCGATGTCGAGGTCGACACCGGTGTCCGCCATGACCGCCTCCGCCGACAGCGACTCCGCCTCGCCGAGCATCAGGTGGGCGAGGGTCAGTGGGTAGATGCCCATGTCCAGCAGGGCTCCGCCGCCCAGCTCGGGGGCGAACATCCGGTCGGTCAGCGGCGCGTCGACCCGGAACCCGAGCTCGGCCTGGAGCTGACGTGGTGTGCCGAACCGGCCGGCGGTGAGCTCGGTC
>NZ_JBMCZA010000210.1:10905-11722 GCF_048654705.1 Nocardioides sp. CPCC 206348 | reverse complement strand
TCCGCGCGAGCCGGACCATCTCCTCGGCGTCGGACGTGCGCAGGGTCAGCGGCTTCTCGCACAGGACGTGCTTGCCGGCCTCGAAGGCGGCGCGCGCGCCGGCAAGGTGGAGCGCGTGCGGCGTGGCGATGTAGACCACGTCGACATCGGGGTCGGCCAGCAGGTCGTCGTAGGTCGCGTGGGCGCGGGTCCGGTCGTCGCCGTACTCGTCGGCGAAGGTGCGGGCAGGGCCGATGGTGCGCGATCCGACCGCGGCGAGGCGGGCTCCGGGGACCATGGCCAGGTCGGTGGCGAAGGTGCGCGCGATCTTGCCGGTGGCGAGGATGCCCCAGCCGATGGTGTCGGGGGCGTCGGCCATGGCTGCGAGCCTACCGGCGCGCCCGAGCGCCGGAAGGGGTCGAGACCCGCCGGGGCGGACCGAATGACATGCGTGTGATTCACCCGTTACAGTGGGTGTCAAGCAGGTTCGCCCATTGTCGAGGAGACGCCATGAACGCCGAGCGCAGCCCCCAAGGGGCCGACCTCACTTCGGCTGTCCCCGCGGTTGCCGTCGGAGGCCTCAGCGACCGCGACGCCGCCATTCTCGAGTTCGAGCGCCAGTGGTGGAAGTACGCCGGCGCCAAGGAGAGCGCGGTGCGCGAGCAGTTCGACATGAGCGCGACCCGCTACTACCAGGTGCTCAACGCCCTCATCGACCGTCCCGAGGCGCTGGCTGCCGACCCGCTCCTCGTCCGTCGCCTGCGCCGCCTCCGCTCGCAGCGCCAGCGCCAGCGTTCCGCGCGCCGCCTCGGCTTCGAGCTGTAATGACAGGTCCGAG
>NZ_JBMCZA010000210.1:8544-10858 GCF_048654705.1 Nocardioides sp. CPCC 206348 | reverse complement strand
GCTGCCGGACGATGGCCTCGCACCGGACCCAGCGCGGCGCCGTCCTCCCGTCCCCGGTGGTGCTGCTCAGCATCCTTGCCGTCGCCCTCGCGGCGATCGCGTTCGTCGCCACCCGCGGCGGCGAGCCCGCCGAGCGTGACATCTCGGCCACCAAGGCGGCCGCGACGCCGACCGACACCGCGACGTCCAAGGACGCTTCGCCGACGCCGACCCCGACGGTCCAGGAGAAGCCGAAGCCCAAGCCGGTGGTTCGCGCCGACCACTCGATCGTCGTCTTCAACAACACCTCGATCAAGGGCCTCGCCGCGCGGGTGTCCGAGAAGGTGAAGGACGCCGGCTGGACGGTCGTCGCCGCTGACAACTGGTACGGCACGGTGCCCGCGACGACGGTCTACTACCCGAAGGGCAAGAAGGCGGCCGCACAGCTGCTCGCCCTCGACCTGGGCGTGGCCCGGATCAAGCCGGCCGACACCGACGCCGACATGAGCGCGACCAACCTGACGCTGATCCTGACCGGCGACCTCTGAGTCAACGGGCCGAGCAGGGCGCCGCCGCCGTGCTGCCGGCTGGCCGCTTCTTTTCGCCGTTTCGGTTGAGATTTCACTCACCCGACACCGGCGCTGACCGTGCGCGTGGTGGGATGGAGTCGTGAGGTTCCATTCGATCGAGGGTGAACAGCGGTACGAAGCCCTGCTTCGTGTCGCTTCGCGCACCGTCGTCGGACTCGACTTCGACGGCACCCTGTCCCCGATCGTGGACGACCCGGCGCAGGCCCACATCCACCCGGACGCACCCGACGTCCTGGTCGAGCTGGCCGAGGAGGTCGCGGCCATAGCGGTCATCACCGGGCGCCCTGCGCGCCAGGCCCTCGACCTCGGCGGGCTCGAGGAGGTCGGCGACATCCTGCAGGCCGCGGGCAAGGAGCTCTTCGTGTTCGGCCAGTACGGCAACGAGCGCTGGAGCTCTGGCCGTCGCCGGATCCTGGGTGCGCGTCCGCCCCGGGGACTGGCGACCTTCGAGAGGGACCTGCCCCGCGCGCTGCGAACGGCGGGCGCTGCCGACGCCTTCGTCGAGGACAAGGGGCTCGCGGTGGCAGTGCACACGCGGCGCCTGCCCGACGCCGATGCCGCCTTCGACCGACTGCTCCCGCCGCTGCGCGAGCTGGCCCGGGTGCACGGACTGGTCCTCGAACCGGGTCGCTCGGTGATCGAGGTCCGCTCGGCGGGCTCCCACAAGGGCATGGTCGTCCAGCGGCTGTCGGCCGTCCTGGACGCCGAGGGCTTCCTGTTCGCAGGTGACGACCTCGGCGACGTCGAGGCGTTCGAGGCGCTCGACGACCTCGAGAAGCAGGGGATGGCGGCGCTGCGCGTCTGCTCCGCGTCGCACGAGGAGAGTGCCCTGATCGGCATGTCGGACGTCGTGGTGCACGGGCCCGCCGGCGTACTCGACCTGCTCCAGACGTTCGCCCGGGACGCCCGCGCACGTCGCTGATCTCACATCGTGGATCTCCGTCTCATCAGTTGGAATCTCGATTCGGCTGCGCCCTCGCCTCCCCCCTACGCTGTACCTGCTCATCCAGAGGGACTGAGGGAACGGCCCTGAGAAGTCCCGGCAACCGCCGCGAACTCCCGGACGTGCCAGCGAAAGCTGATGCGGACGTCGCGGAAACGGTGCCAAATCCGACCGTCGCGAGAGTCGCGCGGGCAGATGAGAAGGAGGATTTCCCATGAGTGTTCTGACCGAGGCAGCTGAAGCCAGCGAGCCGACGAGCAAGCCCGGACTTCGCGACGGCGCCTTCGGGCACGCCACCAACCTGGCCTGTCGCGAGTGCGGCCACCAGGTCGACCTGGGCCCGTTCTATGCGTGTCCGGAGTGCTTCGGCCCGCTGGAGATCGCCTACGACTTCCCGGCCATCACCCGCGAGGAGATCGAGGCCGGCCCGGCCAACATCTGGCGCTACAAGGCGCTGCTGCCGGTCCCGACCGACATCGAGTCCAGCCCCAACACCGAGCCGGGCTACACGCGCCTGCTGAAGGCCGACAACCTCGGCCGCGAGCTCGGCATCACGAACCTGTGGGTGAAGGACGACTCCACCAATCCGACGAACTCCTTCAAGGACCGCGTCGTGGCCTGTGCCCTGAGCGCGGCCCGCGAGCTCGACGCCAAGGTCTTCGCCTGCCCCTCGACGGGCAACCTGGCCAACGCGGTCGCCGCAGCCGGCGCCCGGGCCGGGATCAAGACGGTCGTCTTCATCCCGAGCAACCTCGAGCAGCCCAAGCAGGTCAACTCGGCGATCTTCACCGAGAACCTCGTC
>NZ_JBMCZA010000210.1:2688-8506 GCF_048654705.1 Nocardioides sp. CPCC 206348 | reverse complement strand
TCGGAGATCGCCGGCGAAGAGGAAGGCTGGGCGTTCGTCAACGTCAACGTCCGCCCCTACTACGCCGAGGGCTCCAAGACGCTGGGCTACGAGATCGCCGAGCAGCTCGGCTGGCGCCTGCCCGACCAGATCGTCATCCCGGTCGCCTCCGGTTCGCAGCTGACGAAGGTCGACAAGGCCTTCCAGGAACTGATCAAGCTCGGCCTCGTCGAGGACAAGCCCTACCGGATCTTCGGTGCCCAGGCCGAGGGCTGTGGCCCCGTCGCGACCGCCTTCAAGGCCGGTGTCGACGCGATTCGTCCGGTCAAGCCGGACACGATCGCCAAGAGCCTGGCCATCGGCAACCCCGCCGACGGCATCTACGTCCTTGACATCGCGCGCCGCACGGGCGGCAGTGTCGAGGAGGTCACCGACGACGAGATCCGCACGGGCATCGTGGACCTCGCCCGCACCGAGGGCATCTTCACCGAGACTGCCGGTGGCACCACCGTCGCGGTCACCCGCAAGCTGGTCGAGACCGGCCAGCTCGACCCGAACCTCGAGACCGTCGTCATCAACACCGGCCACGGGCTGAAGACGCTCGACGCGATCTCCGGCCAGGTCGGCGCCGCAGCCACCATCGCTCCGACCTACGCGGCCTTCAAGGCCACGGGTCTCTGATCCCCCACCCCCGCAGCAAAGGAACACCATGAGCGTCAGCGTCCGGATCCCCACGATCCTCCGTACCTACACCGGCGGCGACTCCGAGGTGAGCGCCACCGGCGCCACCGTCGCGGAGATCCTCGACGACCTCGACGGTCGCTTCGCCGGCATCAAGGGGCGGATCGTGGACGAGGACGGCAAGCTGCGCCGCTTCGTCAACGTCTACGTCAACAACGACGACGTTCGCTTCGAGCAGGACCTCGCGACCCCGACGCCGGACGGCGCCGAGGTCTCCGTGATCCCTGCCGTCGCCGGCGGCTGCTGAGCGCGAACGGCCGCGAGGCCGCTACATCATTCGCGTTGCGAGGGCGACGGCGATGATGACGCACACGAGTGCGACCAGGGACACGGCAGCGAAGTAGGTCGCGTGGACCTGCAGGCCGTTGCCCTGCCCGCGGTGGCGGGTGAGGTCGGCATCGCGACTGACGATGGCGGACCTGGCGATCGCCTGGGGTGAGAGCAGGTGCCTCCGAAGAGGCCTGGCGGACTTTCCGGAATCGGTCATGCCAGTGATTCGGAGCGGCTCACCGGATCGCTTGGTCGCGCCGGGCCAGGAACAGGGACGGATTCAGCCGAGCAGCTCGGTCGCCAGGCGAGTGCTCGCGGCATAGTCGACCTTGCTGACCGGCGTCCGCGGGACGGCGTCGACGAAGAAGACGACCTTGGGGACCTTGTAGTTGGAGATCAGTGAACGGCAGTGGTCGCGGAGGTCGTCCTCGGAGATCGTGGAGCCGTCGCGGCGCTGCACCATCGCCGTCACCTGCTGGCCCCACCGCTCGTGCGGGGTGCCGACGACGACGGCATCGAAGACGTCGTCATGGCGCAGCAGCACGGCCTCGACCTCCTCGGGGTGCACCTTCTCTCCGCCGGTGTTGATGCAGACCGACCCGCGGCCGAGCACGGTGACCGTTCCGTCCTCCTCGCGACGGGCGAAGTCGCCCGGGATGGCCCAGCGCACGCCGTCGATCTCCTTGAACGTCGCGGCCGTCTTCACCGGGTCCTTGTAGTAGCCCAGCGGCACCGGGCCGGAGCGGCCGAGCATGCCGTCGACCCCCGGCGGGCACGGCTTCAGGTCGGGGTCGAAGACCTGCACGTGGTCGTCGACGCTGAACCGGGGTGCGCCGGCAGCGCCCTCGGTGCCGTCGTCGATCCGGGAACCGGTCGCGCCGGACTCGGAGGCGCCGTACGAGTCGAGGATGAAGCGGCCGGGCAGTGCTTCGCGGATCTCGGCGCGGACACCTTCGGACAGGGGAGCGGCACCGTTCGACACGGCGGCCAGGCTGGAGAGGTCCCAGCGGTCGGGCTCGGCGAGGATCGCCTCGGCCACCGGTCGTCCCATCGCGTCCCCGAGGAAGGTCATCGACACGACCTTCGCCTTCTCGACCAGGTCGAGAATCTTGGCGGCGTCGAAGGTGGGTTCGGTGTAGAGGGCGATCGTCTGGCCGGCCACGTGGCCGTTGCCGAGGATCCACTGGCTGCCGCCGTGCATCATCGGGCCGCAGGCGAGCAGCACCATGGGGTTCTCGACGGCGATGGCCTCGGCCGCCAGCTGCTCGACCGAATCGAGCGGAGCGCCGTAGCGGGCGGCGTTGAGGGCGGCGCGGATCAGGTCCTCGTTGCGCCACACGACGCCCTTCGGGTTGCCGGTCGTGCCGCCCGTGTAGAGGACGTAGTGGTCATCTGCGGAGCGGCCGGTGATCCGGCGCTCGGGTGACGCGGCGGCGAGCGCGGCGTCGTACTCCTCGCCGAGGACGACGAGGTGGCGCAGGGTCGGGGTGTCGAGCTCGGCCAGTGCGTCGACGTACTCCGGCGCGATGATCGCGGCCACGCAGTCGGCGTTGTCGTAGAGGTACGCCAGCTCGTCGCGGAGGTACTTGAAGTTGATGTTGATCGGCACGGCCCGCGCCTTGAGGCAGCCGTAGAGGGCGTCGACCCACTCGATCCGGTTGGTGGCGTGCACCGCGACGTGCTCGCCCGGCTGGATGCCCAGGCCGACCAGGTGGTTGGCCAGTCGTGTGGAACGCTCGTCGATCTCCGCGAAGGTCCAGACGCGGTCGGCGGTGACGACTGCGGCCCGGTCGGGAACGGCGTCCGCCATCACCTCGATGACGTCGGCGAGGTTGATCGGACGTGCGGCGGTCACTGTGGTGGGGGTCACACGGCACAGGATGCCAAACTAGAACAAGTTCTCGCCAGAGGTTCGGGGGAGAATGCTCCGGTGACCGACCACCACTACGCGCTGGATCTCGTCTGGCAGGGCAACCGCGGCACCGGGACCAGCGGCTACCGCGACTACGGCCGCGACGTGACCCTGCGGGCGGCGGGCAAGCCGGACCTGCTCGGTTCGGCCGACCCGACGTTCCGCGGCGACGCCACCCGCTGGAACCCCGAGGAGCTCCTGCTCGCCGCACTGGCCCAGTGCCACTTGCTGTCCTACCTGCACTCGGCCGTGCTGCACGGCATCGTCGTGACGGCGTACGACGACAGCCCGGTGGGCGTGATGTCCCAGGCGGGCCACGGCGGACACTTCACGTCGGTCACCCTGCGCCCCCGGGTCACCGTCGCCGATCCGGCGCACGTCGACCTCGCCCGGGAGATCCACGGCGAGGCCAGCCGCAACTGCTTCATCGCGGCGTCCGTGAACTTCCCGGTGCTGCACGAGCCGGAGATCAGGCTCGCTTGAGGGTCGGGATCACGTCGTTGAGAAGGGAGCGCGCGGTCGTCCGGTCGGGGGCGACCACGCTGATGTCCACGACGGTGCTGCCGTTGACCACGTAGAGCGACCCGCCCTGCAATTCGGTGCCGCTCAGGGAGATCGTGGTTCCGAAGATGCGTCCGGTGCCCAGTGGGGTGTCGACGTTCTCGCCTTGCGTGGTCGTGACATCCAGGTCGATGAAGGCTGCCTCGAACTTCGCCTGTGACGGGAGGCTGCCACTCTGGTCGAAGACCGTCACGGTCATGACGCTGGCGAATCCCATCAGGTAGAGGTCGACTCTCTTGAGCGTTGCCCGGAGCTGATCGACGGTCAGCCCGGTGCGCTCGGCGAGTTCCTTGCCGCGTGGACTGTCCGCGGCGAAGGACAGGTCGCTCTCGCTCAGTGCCGTCCATCCCGCCGGGACAGAGATCCGGACCCCCGCACGCCGGGCGGTGAACGCCTTGGCCTTGGGCTTCTTCTTCGGCTTGTCGGCCTTGGGCTTCGGCTTCCCGTCGTCCTTCGACGGGCCGAGCGGCGAGGACGAGGACTCGATCAGGATCTTCTCCGAGTCCGGCACCGTCTCGGTCGCGCAGCCTCCCGCCAGGAGGGCGGTGGCGACGAGGAGGGGAGCGAGGCGTCGGAGCATCCGCCGACAGTAAAGGGAAATGGTGCGGATCGTCCGGCGTTTCGCCATGGTCCCGCCACTGTCCGTTCAGGCTGGTCTGGTTCAAACGGGACATGACTCGCAGCCGTACCGCCCTGCTGGCCGTCGGCGCCCTCGTGGCCGGCGTCGGGGTGACCACCGGCGGTGGCCGAGAACTGTTGCGCCGGCAGGCCGCGATCGCCCGCGCCCGGATCGGCAAGCCCCTCGGTGAGGACGCGCTGGCCGCCGACAAGACCTGGAAGAAGAAGACGTACGGCGGCGCGCCGCTCCAGCTGCTGGTCCTCGGCGACTCGATCGCCGCCGGGCTGGGGGCCGAGCGCCCGAAGGACACCCTCGGCGCCCGCATGGCCCGGGAGCTGGCCAAGCGCCTGCACCGGCCGGTGGCGCTGCACACTGCGGCGGTCGTCGGGTCGGAGACCTCGGCCCTGGCGGGGCAGCTGGACGGGCTCGCCGAGGGCTACCGCGCCGACGTCGCCGTCATCGTGGTCGGCGGCAACGACGTCACGCACCGGGTGCCGGTCAGTGCGGCGGCGTCGCAGCTCGAGGAGGCGATCGTCCGGCTGCGGGCCGCAGGGACGGAGGTCGTGGTCGGCACCTGCCCGGACCTCGGTGCGCTGCGGCCGGTGCCGCAACCGCTGCGTTCGCTCGGTTCACGGATGTCGAAGCAGCTCGCCGCGGCGCAGGCTGAGGTCGCCGTACGCAACGGCGCGCACGCGGTGTCGCTCGCGCACGTCGTCGGTCCGTTCTTCATCACCAACCCCGACGAGATGTTCAGCCTCGATCGCTTCCACCCCAGCGCCCTGGGCTACAAGCGGACGGCCGGGGCGCTCGTCCCTTCGGTGCTGCTGGCTCTCGGGCACGCGGGGACCGTGCCCTTCGGCCATCACGCGCCGACGACCGCCGCGGTGGAGTGACCCTCCAACCTTTTGGCGCTGATGTGCGTTGATGGGGTGTGACCACCGATGAGGAATCGTTTCGCCGCTGGGCAGGGGAGCGCCAGTACGCCCTGCTGCGGACGGCGACGTTGCTCACCGGCGATCGACAACGCGCGGAGGACCTGGTCCAGGAGGCACTGACGAAGGTGGCGCTGCGGTGGCGCCGGCTGCGCGACGACAACCCCGAGGCCTATGCCCGCCAGATCATCGTGCGCGACAACATCTCCGCGTGGCGCAAGCGGCGCCGTGAGGTCGTCGTCGACCACGTGCCGCGCGTCGTCGTCCCCGACCACACCGCCGCTTCCGAGCGCCGACTGCTGCTCGACGAGGCCCTGGCCACGCTGACGCCGCGGCAGCGGGCCGTGGTCGTCCTGCGCTACTACGACGACCTGACCGAGCGGGCTGCTGCCGAGGCGCTCGGCGTCAGCGTCGGCACCGTGAAGAGCCAGACCCATCTCGCCCTGAGCCGCCTGCGGGAAGCCGCACCCGAGCTCGCCGACCTCCTTCGAGAGGAGAGCTGACATGACCGATCAGCGACTGCGCGACCTGCTCCACGAACAGGTGGCCGACCTCGAACCGAGCGACCTCTCCGGTGCGGCCTGGGCCGGTGCGCGTCGGATCCGCCAGCGTCGTGTCGCGGTCGTGGCGGGCTCGGCCGTCGCGGTCGTTGCCGTGGTCGCGGGCAGCCTCGTCCTCGCCCGGGGCGACGGCGGGGAGCCGACCGACCCCGCGCCGACGCCGACCACCGAGCAGACGGTCGTCCCGTCGTCGGTGGTCGCGCCCGGTCGTGACTACCGCGGAGCGAAGACCTGGTGGGCGCCG
>NZ_JBMCZA010000210.1:0-2633 GCF_048654705.1 Nocardioides sp. CPCC 206348 | reverse complement strand
CCATCCCGCCGGCGTGCGCGCCGTGGCCGTCTACCAGCTCGCCGGTGAGAGTGTCGCGCCCGGTCGGGTGGTCGTGATCGGCGCCGACCGGACGTCGTACTCACTGGACGTGGGCCGGCTCGACCGGGTCACCGACGAGCAGGGCAATGCGCAGTCGGCGCTGACCCAGGAGAGCCTCGCGCCCGACGGCAAGCACGTGTTCTTCGTCCAGGACAGCTCGCTGGAGGTCTACGACCTGATGAAGGGCTCGTGGTCGAGCTACGACATCGTGCCGTGGATGGGCGAGCAAGCGCTCTGGCTCAACTCCGCCGAAGTCTGGACGCCCGGCGAGCTGGGCCCACCCGACGGAGTCGGGACGACGTACGACGTCACGGGGTCCGGCATCGATTCGTCCTCGGGCGGCCCGGACGTGCCGCGGGTGTGGGACACGTCCGACGAACCGTTTGGGCCGATCCGGGTCTCGAGGAAGGACGGTGCTGCGCAGGCCATGTTCCTCGCCGAACCCGCGACGGGACCGACGGGCGGCCCGGTGGGTGGCACGGACGCGGTCGCGGCCCGGGTGGGGACCGTGGAGGGCGAGGACGTCCATCTCCTGGTCATGCCCGGCCTGGACGAGGGCCGCTGGAAGGGCTGTTGCCCCGTCGCCGGCTGGCTCGACGACGAGACGGTGCTGCTGCAGTCCCGCTCCGGTACGTCGCGGATCCTCGCGTGGCGGGTCGGGACCCCGGACCTCCAGCGGGTCTCCCGCCTCGTGGGCTGGGAGCCCGGCGAAGAGGTGCCCGTGGGGAGCTTCGCCGACCTTCGCTGAACGTCTTTTCCTTGCACTCGCAGGGGTCGAGTGCTAAACATGAGGCTGGCACTCGTAAGATCAGAGTGCCAATCCCGGACCGGCCCTTCGGACCGGATCACCACGAACGCACCTGCGAAGGATCGCAAGAGACATGTCGAAGCTGATTGCTTTCAACGAAGAGGCCCGGCGCGGGCTCGAGCGTGGCATGAACACGCTCGCCGACGCCGTCAAGGTCACCCTCGGCCCCAAGGGCCGCAACGTCGTCCTGGAGAAGAAGTGGGGCGCCCCCACGATCACCAACGACGGTGTTTCCATCGCCAAGGAGATCGACCTCGAGGACCCCTACGAGCGCATTGGCGCCGAGCTGGTCAAGGAGGTCGCCAAGAAGACCGACGACGTCGCCGGTGACGGTACGACCACCGCGACCGTGCTCGCCCAGGCCCTCGTCAAGGAAGGCCTCCGCAACGTTGCCGCGGGCGCCAACCCGATGGGCCTCAAGCGCGGCATCGAGGCGGCTGTCACGGCCGTGACCGAGCAGCTGCTCGCCCTGGCCAAGGACGTCGAGACGCGCGAGCAGATCGCCGCCACCGCCACCATCTCCGCCGGTGGCGACGCCACAGTCGGTGACGCCATCGCCGAGGCGATGGACAAGGTCGGCAAGGAGGGCGTGATCACGGTCGAGGAGTCGAACACCTTCGGCATCGACCTCGAGCTCACCGAGGGCATGCGGTTCGACAAGGGCTACATCTCGGCCTACTTCGTCACCGACCCCGAGCGCATGGAGACGGTCCTCGAGGACGCCTACGTCCTCATCGCCAACTCCAAGATCAGCAACGTCAAGGACCTGCTGCCGCTCCTGGAGAAGGTCATGCAGTCGGGCAAGCCGCTCGTCATCCTCGCCGAGGACGTCGACGGCGAGGCGCTGTCGACCCTGGTCGTCAACAAGATCCGTGGCACGTTCAAGTCGGTCGCCGTCAAGGCCCCCGGCTTCGGCGACCGCCGCAAGGCCATGCTGCAGGACATCGCGATCCTGACCGGCGGCCAGGTCATCTCCGAAGAGGTCGGCCTCAAGCTGGAGACCGCTGGTCTCGAGCTGCTCGGCCAGGCCCGCAAGGTCGTCATCACCAAGGACGAGACCACCATCGTCGAGGGTGCCGGCGACGCTGGCCAGATCGAGGGTCGGGTCAACCAGATCCGTGCCGAGATCGAGAAGTCGGACTCCGACTACGACCGCGAGAAGCTCCAGGAGCGCCTCGCGAAGCTGGCCGGCGGCGTGGCCGTCATCAAGGTCGGCGCGGCCACCGAGGTCGAGCTCAAGGAGCGCAAGCACCGCATCGAGGACGCCGTCCGCAACGCGAAGGCTGCCGTCGAAGAGGGCATCCTGCCCGGCGGCGGTGTCGCACTGGTCCAGGCCGGCGCGACCGCGTTCGAGAAGCTGGAGCTCGAGGGTGACGAGGCCACCGGTGCGAACATCGTTCGCGTCGCGCTCTCGGCCCCGCTGAAGCAGATCGCGATCAACGCCGGCCTCGAGGGCGGCGTCGTTGCGGAGAAGGTCGCCGGTCTCCCGGCCGGCCAGGGCCTCAACGCCGCGACCGGCGAGTACGTCGACCTGCTGGCCGCGGGCATCATCGACCCGGCCAAGGTCACCCGCTCGGCGCTGCAGAACGCCGCGTCGATCGCCGCGCTGTTCCTCACCACCGAGGCCGTCGTGGCCGACAAGCCGGAGAAGGCTGCCGCTGGTGGCGGCGACCCGACCGGTGGCATGGGCGGCATGGACTTCTGAGTTCCACCGCGTAGCAATCGCTTGCAGGGCCTCCGCTTCGGCGGGGGCCCTGTGGCGTTT
>NZ_JBMCZA010000209.1:50924-51026 GCF_048654705.1 Nocardioides sp. CPCC 206348 | reverse complement strand
GGACCCGAGACCCCGATCCTCGTCTACAGCGGGTCGCCGTCGCGGCAGCGCGGACTCGGCACGGTGATCGAGGCGCTGCCGGCCCTGCCCGGCGTGCACGTT
>NZ_JBMCZA010000209.1:48846-50914 GCF_048654705.1 Nocardioides sp. CPCC 206348 | reverse complement strand
GGTCTGGGACGCCCACGAGTTCCTCCCCGGCGCCAAGCCGTGGAACGACCACCCGCGGTGGCACGTCGCGCAGATGGCCCACGAGCGCGAGTTCGCGGCGTACGCCGACGAGGTGGTCACCGTCTCCGGCGAGCTCGCCGAGCTGCTGGTGGAACGGCACGGCCTGTCGCGGACGCCCTCGGTCGTGCTGAACTGCCCGACCATCGCCACCGATGACGGCTCGGCTCGTCCGGGTGTGCGCGAGCTCTGCGGCGTCGGACCCGAGACCCCGATCCTCGTCTACAGCGGGTCGCCTTCGCGGCAGCGCGGACTCGGCACCGTGATCGAGTCGCTGCCGGCGCTGCCCGGCGTGCACGTGGCCCTCGTCGTCGCCGTACCCGAGTCGGCTCCCGTGGTGGAGGTCGTCGAACGTGCGCAGGAGCTGGGCGTCGCGGACCGGCTGCATCTGCTGCCGTACGTCGCCCCCGAGCACGTCGTGGAGTACCTTTCGTCCGCCGACATCGGCCTGATCCCGATCCAGCACTTCCCGAACCACGAGATCGCGCTGATCACCAAGTTCTTCGAGTACAGCCACGCCCGGCTGCCGATCGTGGTCAGCGACGTGCGCGCCATGTCGTCGCAGGTGAAGGCGACGGGGCAGGGCGAGGTCTTCGTGGCCGACGACGTCGCGGACTTCACCCGCGCCACCCAGGCCGTCCTGGCCGATCCGGCTCGCTACCGCAGCGCGTACGACGACCGGGTTCCGCTCTCGGACTGGACGTGGGAACGGCAGGCCGAGATCCTCGACGAGGTGTACCGCACAGGCGTGCGGTCGCTGAATGGACCGTCCTGACCGTGAATTCCCACCGGACCCCGGACGAACGTCCCGGAGCCTCGCAGTTCCGTCCCGACATCGAGGGACTGCGCGCGGTCGCCGTGTCGGTCGTCCTGTTGCACCACGCCGGGCTGGCCATCCCCGGCGGAGGCTTCGCCGGGGTCGACATCTTCTTCGTCGTGTCCGGTTTCGTGATCACCGCCCAGCTGCTGCGGGAGCTGGAGCGCACCGGCCGGATCAGCCTCCCCGGCTTCTACGCGCGCCGCGCACGACGCCTGCTGCCCGCCGCGGCGGTGGTCCTCGTCGTCACCACGCTGATGTCGTGGCTCAGCGTCTCGCGCGTCCAGTGGCAGGCCATCTCCACCGACATCATCGGCGCCGCGACCTACGTCGTGAACTGGGTGTTCTCGGCCCGGTCCGTCGACTACATGGCCGAGGACGTCGCGCCCTCCCCGGTCCTGCACTTCTGGTCCCTGGCGGTGGAGGAGCAGTTCTACTTCATCTGGCCGCTCGTGCTGCTGGGCCTGCTGTGGGTGGGCGGAAAGCGACGACGCCACGACGACACGACCCCGCCACGACGGGCGATCCTGGCGATCGGGCTGACGCTCGTCATCGTCATCCCCTCGCTCCTCTGCGCCTTCTGGCTCACCGCCGAGCGTCCCTCCCAGGCCTTCTTCGTCACGCCGACGCGCCTGTGGGAGCTCGGCATCGGCGCACTCGTGGCGCTCGGCGCGACCCAGTGGAACCGGTTGTCACACCGAGCCGGGCAGGCACTCGTGCTGGCCGGACTCGCCGTCCTCGGAACCGGCCTGATGCTGCAGTCCACGCAGACCGCATGGCCCGCCCCCGGCGCCCTGGTGCCAACGCTGGGCACCGCGGCCGTCATTATCGGCGGCTTCTCCGCCGGGCACACCGGCGTCGGTCGCCTGCTCGGCAACCCGCTGTTCGTCTGGGTGGGCGGGCTGTCGTACTCGCTCTACCTGTGGCACTGGCCGGCCCTGCGGATGGCCACGTGGCAGTGGGGTGAGCTCTCCGCGGCCCAGGGCCTCATGGTCGTCCTGCTGTCCGTCGTGCCGGCGTGGCTGTCGTACCGCTTCGTCGAGAGCCCCGTGCGGCACTCGAAGGCGATCGCGGCCTCGCCCCGCCTGGCCCTGTCCATCGGCCTGAACTGCACCCTGGTCGCCGCGGTGGCCGGCCTGGTGCTCCAGGGCGCCGTGTTGCAGTCACGAGGCACCGCCAGCGGGATCGGCGGCG
>NZ_JBMCZA010000209.1:48201-48836 GCF_048654705.1 Nocardioides sp. CPCC 206348 | reverse complement strand
TGCGGATGGCCACGTGGCAGTGGGGTGAGCTCTCCGCGACCCAGGGCCTCCTCGTCGTCCTGCTCTCCGTCGTGCCGGCGTGGCTGTCCTACCGCTTCGTCGAGAGCCCCGTACGGCACTCGAAGGCGATCGCGGCCTCGCCCCGCCTGGCCCTGTCCATCGGCCTGAACTGCACCCTGGTCGCCGCCGTTGCCGGCCTGGTGCTCCAGGGCGCCGTGCTGCAGTCACGAGGAACGGCCAGCGGGATCGGCGGCACCGGCATCCAGCTGGTCCCCGAGCAGCTGCGCGGCCAGGAGACCAGCCCGCCGTCCGCCGACACCACACCACTGTTCGACGTGATCACCCCGGACCCGGTGGACGCGGTCCTCGACTCCCCCGCCCTGTACGAGAAGGGCTGCGCCGTCGAGGTCTACGACACCGGCGTGAAGGCGTGCGACAGCGGCGACCCTGCCGGCGGTCCCCTGGTGGTCGTCGTCGGCGACTCCAAGGTCGCCCAGTGGATGCCGGCGATCGACGCCATCGCCGAGGCCAACCGCTGGCGGGTGCGGATCTACACCAAGGGCGGCTGCACCTTCACCGACACGATGACTTTCGTCGCCGGTGAACCCTTCCCCGAGTGCCGGGAATGGGGCGAA
>NZ_JBMCZA010000209.1:47954-48191 GCF_048654705.1 Nocardioides sp. CPCC 206348 | reverse complement strand
GACCAGGGCACCCGGGTGATCGCCCTGTCCGACACCCCCAGCCCGGCCGTCGACATCGGCCCCAACGCCTACGAATGCGTGGCCGAGCACGACCCGGCCACCGCTGGTGAGGACTGCTCCTGGCCGTTTGCAGGATCCAGCAGCAACCGCGCCATGAAGGAAGCGGCCGAGCAGGTCAAGGGTGCCGCGTTCATCGACATGAACCCGCTGGTGTGCCCCGACGGCGTCTGCCGGGCG
>NZ_JBMCZA010000209.1:46938-47944 GCF_048654705.1 Nocardioides sp. CPCC 206348 | reverse complement strand
GGCGACTCCAAGGTCGCCCAGTGGATGCCGGCGATCGATGCCATCGCCGAGGCGAACCACTGGCGGGTGCGGATCTACACCAAGGGCGGCTGCACGTTCACCGACACGATGACGTTCGTCGCCGGTGAACCCTTCCCCGAGTGCCGCGAGTGGGGCCAGGAGGTGTTCCGGCGCCTGGTCGAGGCGAAGGGCAAGGACCGGCCGCAGGTGATGATCACGACCGGCCTGCGCAAGGCTGCGGCCGATGCCGACGGCGAGGAGACCCTCGAGGGCCTGGTCGCCGGGTACGTCAGCTACTGGCAGCAGCTCACCGACCAGGGCACCCGGGTGATCGCCCTGTCCGACACCCCGAGTCCGTCACCGGAGATCGGCGCGAACGCGTACGAATGCGTGGCCGAGCACGACGCGGCCACCGCAGGGGACGACTGCTCCTGGCCGTATGCGGAGTCGAGCAGCAACCTCGCCATGAAGGAAGCGGCCGGGCAGGTCAAGGGTGCCGCGTTCATCGACATGAACCCGTTGGTGTGCCCCGACGGCGTCTGCAGGGCAGTGATCCGCAACGTGCTCACCTACCGCCAGGGATCGCACATCACCGCGACCTGGGTGAAGGTGCTGGCACCGGACCTCGCCAACGAGCTGGTGCCGCTGGTCAGCGAGCACGTCGCGTCCGCCGGGACGCCCTGACCGCCGTACTCAGAAGATCCGGCGCAGCCAGGGCACGCGTGCCGCGGCCACGCTGATCGCGAAGGACACGACGACCACCAGGGCGTAGAGCGCGAGCTTGGCGACCGGGGCCGGGTCGGCGTACAGGTCCGGCCACCAGCGGCGGACCACCGCGACGAGCAGCAGGTGCACCAGGAACACCCCGAAGGTTGCGCTGCCGAGCGCTCCGATGACCTTCAGCACCCGCTCCTTCGGCCGCAGCCGCGCGCAGAGGTCGATCACGCACAGGTAGATGGCGATCGCGGCCCCCACCGTCGGAAGCGAGACGTAGTGCACCGGCAGC
>NZ_JBMCZA010000209.1:46793-46928 GCF_048654705.1 Nocardioides sp. CPCC 206348 | reverse complement strand
ACCACCAGGGCGTAGAGCGCGAGCTTGGCGACCGGGGCAGGGTCGGCGTACAGGTCCGGCCACCAACGACGGACGACTGCGACGAGCAACAGGTGCACCAGGAACACCCCGAAGGTGGCGCTGCCGAGCACGCCA
>NZ_JBMCZA010000209.1:46687-46783 GCF_048654705.1 Nocardioides sp. CPCC 206348 | reverse complement strand
CGCGGTCCCGCCGGCCCAGAGCCAGCGGCGGCCCTCGGCCCGCGGCTCCCGCCAGGCGTACCCGGCGACGAAGAGTCCGACGTACGGGATCCACAT
>NZ_JBMCZA010000209.1:46002-46677 GCF_048654705.1 Nocardioides sp. CPCC 206348 | reverse complement strand
ATGACCTTCAGCACCCGCTCCTTCGGCCGCAGCCGCGCACAGAGGTCGATCACGCACAGGTAGATGGCGATCGCCGCCCCCACGGTGGGAAGCGAGACGTAGTGCACCGGGAGAAGCGTGCGCAGCCAGACGAAGTCGGGAGCGACGTTGAACAACCAGATGTCGAGCGCGACCAGGGCGACCGCGGTCCCGCCGGCCCAGAGCCAGCGGCGGCCCTCGGTGCGGGGCTCACGCCAGGCGTACCCGGCGACGAAGAGACCGACGTACGGGATCCACAGCGTGATCGCCGTGTCCGTGCGGGTGCGCGGGAAGCCCAGCTGGGTCGCGACCAGCGGCAGCACCAGCAACGCCGCGCCCCACAGGCAGGCCACGACGGCGGTGACCTGCGCGCGGCGCGCGTTCCCGTCGCGCAGGAAGGCCGCGATCACGGGGGCGACGACGTACAGGCCCAGGATCAGCCACAGGAAGTACAGCGCCGTGTAGACCTTGCCGTCGATGAAGTTCACCGCGACGGTCTCCGGGACCAGGTCCGCGCGCAGGATCCAGTCGCGGACGACGACGAGGTAGACCAGGTGCCACACGACCACGGCGGGCAGCAGGCGCACCGCCCGCTTCCTCAGGAAGGTTCCGGGGCCGGCGGCATGGGCCTTCGGCGCGAGCAGCAGGGCGCCGCTC
>NZ_JBMCZA010000209.1:45906-45992 GCF_048654705.1 Nocardioides sp. CPCC 206348 | reverse complement strand
TGTAGACCTTGCCGTCGATGAAGTTCACCGCGACGGTCCCCGGGACCAGATCCGCGCGCAGGATCCAGTCGCGGACGACCACGAGA
>NZ_JBMCZA010000209.1:45626-45896 GCF_048654705.1 Nocardioides sp. CPCC 206348 | reverse complement strand
AGGATCACCGCGAAGTTCCAGGTGTCCGTGCCACGCAGGTCGGGTCGGCCCAGGATCAGGCCGAACACGTGGATGGCGACGACGCCGAGGATCGCCACGATGCGCAGGACGTCGTAGTCCCACCGATGGGCCGGGGGCGGGCGAACATCCGTCTCGCTCAAGGTCACCGGAGGGATCTTATGCAGCCGGCCTCTGCCGCAACCGCAGGAGCCTTGCCTTCAGGCGTCTCCCGACCCATCGCAACCACTGTCCGGGGCTGGGTGGTGTCGA
>NZ_JBMCZA010000209.1:45203-45616 GCF_048654705.1 Nocardioides sp. CPCC 206348 | reverse complement strand
GCTCAAGGTCACCGGAGGGATCTTATGCAGCCGGCCTCCGCCGCAACCGCAGGAGCCTTGCCTTCAGGCCCCTCCCCACCCATCGCAACCACTGGCCGGGGCTCGGCGGCGTCGCCCTGATCGTCGCGATCTCTCGCTGCGCCTCGTCCAGCTCGCGGCGGGCGACGGCGACCTGCTCCCGCAGGGTGCGGGTACGACGGCGCAGCCGGAGTCGCTCCGCGCGCTCCTTCTCGAGGCGGATCCGGAGGTTCTCCATCGCAACCTCGGTGGGCGGAACGGTCCAGCCCGGGTAGGCCGCCAGGCCCGGGCGCCCCGGCGACCGGTAGAGCTCCTCCAGGATGCGACCGACGACGGCCGGCGAATGCTCACGTTCGACGTACTCGCGACCCTCCCGGCCCAGGCGGGCCCGCCGC
>NZ_JBMCZA010000209.1:35883-45112 GCF_048654705.1 Nocardioides sp. CPCC 206348 | reverse complement strand
CCCAGGAGCTTCTCGACCACGATGTCGGCGCGGCCCATGCGCTCGAGGGCCTCGGCGTTGCTGACGCCCTCGATCAGGTCGACGTCGAACGGCAAGCCCTCCTCGCGCAGGGTGTCGAGGGCCGCCAGCACGATGTCGGTGCCCTTGGTCGACCGGCGGCTCGGCGCGTGGGCGATCACGGCTCGCGGACGGTCGGCGACCGGAACGGCCCGGATGCTGTCGGTGTCGACGATCTTGGGGACGTACACGCCCTCGTCGACGTACGGAAGGTCGAGCACACTGCCCACGGTCATGTGCGAGGCGTACCGGCGGATGACCGACAGCCGGGTGGCGATCAGCTCCTCGTCGCACGGCACGTCGGCGAACCGGTAGTAGCTCCACGGGTCGTCGTCGACGTGGTGGCTGCGCAGGCGCGCGTCCGAACCGTGGAAGGTGAAGACCACCGTGACACCGAGCGACCGCCACACCGGCAGGTCCCAGAACCAGGGCAGGAACTCACGTTGGGGCACCAGCGAGCTCGCGTAGTGGAAGTGCACGACGTCGAAGTCCTGCTCGACCGCCTCCAGGAAGGCCCGGATGATCGACGCCGGGCCCGGCGTCACGTCGACGGTCCGGTCGACCGGGTAGCCGAAGGGGTGCTCCCTGAATTGCCACACCTCGACCTCGTGTCCGGCCTGACGAAGTCCCTGGGCCATCAGCCATGGCTGATTGGCGATGTTCACCGGCGCCTGGAGCACGCGCATGAGCGGACAGAGTAGTTCAGTAGAGTCGCCGCGTGCCTGTGTTTGAGGAACCCCGCCATGTCGGCCGGCCCAACATGGGCGATCGCGAGGCGTTCTTGACCCGGGTCGGGGAGATCTTCGACCGCGGCTGGTTCTCCAACGACGGCCCCGTGGTCCGAGAGCTCGAGGCGCGACTGGCCGAGATGGCCGGCGTCAGGCACTGCGTCGCGACCTGCAACGGCACCATCGCCCTCGAGATCGCCATCCGCGCGCTCGGGCTGGAGGGTGAGGTCATCGTGCCGTCGTACACCTTCGTCGCCACTGCCCACGCCCTGCACTGGCAGGGCGTCACCCCCGTCTTCGCCGACATCGACCCACGGACCCACACCCTGGACCCCGAGGCAGTACGACGCGCGATCACCCCGCGCACCACCGGGATCATCGGCGTGCACCTGTGGGGCCAGCCCGCAGCGGTCGACGAGCTCCAGGCCATCGCCGACGAGCACGGCCTCTCCTTGATGTTCGACGCGGCCCACGCCTTCGCGTGCACCCACCAGGGCCGGATGATCGGCGGGTTCGGCCGCGCCGAGGTCTTCAGCTTCCACGCCACGAAGTTCTTCAACAGCTTCGAGGGCGGGGCGGTGATGACGGATGACGACGAGATCGCCGAGAAGGCCCGCCTGATGCGCAACTTCGGGTTCGCCGGGTACGACAACGTCATCCATCCCGGCACCAACGGGAAGATGATCGAGGTCTGCGCAGCGATGGGCCTGACCAACCTCGAGATGCTGGACGCGACGATCGCCGTCAACCGGCGCAACCACGAGGCGTACGCCGCCGGGCTGGCCGGCGTACCCGGCCTGGAGCTGATGTCGTTCGATCCCGACGAGGCGAACAACTTCCAGTACGTCGTGCTCCAGGTGCGTGAGGACGCCGGGACCTCGCGCGACGCCCTGGTCGAGGCGCTGCAGGCCGAGAACGTCCTTGCCCGGCGCTACTTCTGGCCCGGGTGCCACAACATGGCGCCGTATCGCGACCTCGATCCCGACGCCGGCGCAACGTTGCCCGTCACCGAACAGGTGGCCGGCGAGGTCGTCGTCCTGCCGACCGGCAGCGCGGTGAGCGTCGCCGACATCGAAGTGATCACCGGCCTGATCCGGGCGCAGGTCGGCCGATGACCCGCCTCCTCCACCTCTTCGGCGCGGGGGGACACGGCCGCGAGCTGGCCTGGCTGGCCCGCGAGGTGCACGGTGACGACCTGTCCCTCGTCTACCTGGTCGACGACGAGAGCCACCTGGACGGGCCGGTGCACGGCCATCCCGTCCGGCTCCTGGCCGATGCCACCGCCGGCGGGCTCTACGTCGCCGCGATCGGCGATCCTGCGGCACGCGAGCGGGCTGCGCAGGCGTGCGATCGGGCCGGCCTGGTGGCGACCACGCTGGTCCATCCACGCGTCGAGCACGCACCCGATCGGGTGCAGTTCGGACCCGGGAGCGTGGTGGCCGCGGGCAGCGTCCTGACCACCGACATCACCCTCGGCCGGCACGTCCACGTCAACGTCGGCTGCACCGTCAGCCACGACGCCGTCCTCGAGGACTACGTGACCCTCTCGCCCGGGGTGCACGTCGCCGGGCACGTCACCATCGAACGTGGCGCGTTCCTCGGGACCGGGGCCACGGTCATCAACGGAACCACGACGGAGCGGCTGGTCATCGGCGCCGGCGCCGTGGTGGCAGCCGGGGCCGTCGTCACCGGTTCCGTCGCCCCGGGAGCACTCGTTGCCGGCGTGCCCGCCGTGCGGAAGCGCTGACCCGCTTCTCCAGCTCTGCCACGAACCGGGCCAGGTTGGCCTCCACCCGGTCGGTCCCCCAGAAGCCGGCGAGGACCTCGCGGTGCCGCGCCAGTGACGCCGCATCGACCGGCCCCTCGGGGAGGGCCTCCTGGAGCTCGGCCGCTCGATGGATGTCGAGCCCGAGCTCACGCAACCAGGCGTAGAGCGGGTTGCGGCGGTCGAGGTAGACGTGCGTGCCCTGTTGGACCGCGGCGACGATGTTGCCGAGGCCCTGTTGGCGCCGGTGCAGGAACACGGCGACTCCGCACCCCGCGACGATGTCGAGGTACTCCTCGATCGGCAGGTGCTCGACGATCGGGAAGAAGTGCTCTCCGAGGAGCCGCTCACCGCCCCGGACCACTCCGTCGCGGTAGGCGTTGTCGCCGTAGGTCAGCGGGACGACCACGCGGCGTGAGCCCAGATCGGTGTCGGCGAGCCGCCGGAAGGTCTCCAGGTGGTTGTTCGTCCACGCCGCCGAGTTCCCCACGAGGATGTCGTTGCCCCGGGCCACGGCATCGCCGGCGCGGCACATCGACACGATGTCGCCGTAGTTGAGCTGGCGATACTCCCCGCGGAAGCCGGGGAAGGCGCGGGTGAAGACATCGAGGTCCGGTGGGGCCGGGGCCGAGAAGAAGTCGGTACGACGCGCGACCGTCTGCCGCACCATGTCGAGTGCGGCTCCCTCCAGGGAGCCGGGCTGCCCTTCCACCACGAGGCGCCCCAACCGGTCGGGCACCTTGCCGCGATGCACGCGCTTCAGCAGGTTGAGGGTCCGCACGCCGTACAGGTCGTCGGCCGCCTCGCCCCGGTAGTAGTCGAACCCGAAGCCGCTCCACACCACGATCACCTCGGGCGGCAGCTGCGCACACACGAGGGCGGCGAAGTCCGACATCGCGTGCACGACGACGACGTCGGCGGCCTGGAGCTGCTCGACGACGAGGTCGACGTTCTCCGACGTCGGCAGCACCCAGGAGCTCGGGCCGGTGAACTCGACCGGGCGCGGGTCCCTGCTGGTGGCCTGCACGAGGACGTTGGCTCCCGGGGCCAGGCGCTCGAACCGGGCGACGAGGTAGTCGACGAAGTGCGAGTCCGAACCGATGTGGAAGATCTTCATCGGGGCGTGCTGGCCTACCGGGTCCCGTGCATGATGAGGCTCATCGCCTCGGCTCGGGTCGCCGGGTTGTGCATGGAACCGCGGATCGCCGAGGTGATCGTGCGGGCTCCGGCCTTGCGGACGCCGCGCATCGTCATGCAGAGGTGCTCGGCCTCGATGACCACGATCACGCCGCGCGCGTCGAGCAGCTCCATCAGCGAGTCCGCCACCTGGGTGGTGAGCCGCTCCTGGACCTGGGGTCGCTTGGCATAGACGTCGAGGAGCCGCGCCAGCTTGGACAGGCCGGTGATCTTGCCGCTCTCGGCAGGGATGTAGCCGACATGGGCGACGCCGGTGAACGGCACCAGGTGGTGCTCGCACATCGACCACAGCTCGATGTCACGGACCAGCACCATCTCGTCATGACCGATGTCGAACGTCGTCGTGAGGACGTCGGAAGCAGTCATCCGCAGTCCGGAGGTCAGTTCGGCGTACGCCCTGGCCACGCGGGCCGGCGTCTCCCGCAGGCCCTCGCGGTCGGGGTCCTCCCCGATCGCTGCGAGCAGCTCCCGGACGGCGGCCTCGGCCCGGTCGTGGTCGAACGCGGGCACGTCGTCGCGGTCCCGCTCGGGGACGGTGATCGGATCGGCCATGAGGGTCCCTTGTCAGGTGCCAGCAGAGGGGGTCGGCGGCTGCGGTTCGTTCGGCGGAACGATCGGAGGTCCGCCGTGGACGTCACCGTCGGGACCGGGCGGCGTCAGGATCTGCCCACCCTCCGGCTCGGGTGCTCCGTTGACCGCGAGGCCGTTCTGCTCGGCCCGGCGGCGGATCTCCTCGGGGATCTCCACCGGGGGGATGTCCGAGGGGATGCGGGTCGGCGAGCCGGTCCAGGCCGGACGACGCGGACGCAGCCGCAGTGCGGTGAAGATCTCCGCGACCTCGGCCTTGTCGAGCGTCTCCTTGTCGAGCAGCGCGAGGACGAGCTGGTCGAGCACGTCGCGGTTCTCGACCAGGATGTCGAAGGCTTCCTGGTGGGCGCCGGTGAGGAGCAGCTTGGTCTCCTCGTCGATGATCGCGGCGACGTCCTCGGAGTAGCCCCGGCCATGGCCCATGTCGCGACCCATGAACGGCTCGCCGGCGGCCTCGCCGAGCTTGATCGCGCCGAGGCGCTCGGTCATGCCGTACTGGGTGACCATCGCGCGGGCGACGCTGGTCGCCTTCTCGATGTCGTTGCCGGCGCCGGTGGTCGGGTCGTGGAAGACCATCTCCTCCGCCGCCCGGCCGCCCAGCATGTAGGCGAGCTTGTCGAGCATCTCCGAGCGGGTCTGGGAGTACTTGTCCTCGTCCGGCAGCACCATCGTGTACCCGAGGGCGCGGCCGCGCGGCAGGATCGTGATCTTGTGGACCGGGTCGCCGCCCGGGAGCGCCGCTGCGACGAGGGCGTGGCCGCCCTCGTGGTAGGCGGTGATGAGCTTTTCCTTCTCGGTCATCAGGCGGGTACGACGCTGCGGGCCCGCGATGACGCGGTCGATCGCCTCGTCGAGCGTGGCCGCGTCGATGACCTTCTTGTTGTTGCGCGCGGTGAGCAGCGCGGCCTCGTTGAGCACGTTGGCCAGGTCGGCACCCGAGAAGCCGGGCGTACGACGGGCAACAGCCATCAGGTCCACGTCGGTGTAGAGCGGCTTGCCCCGCGAGTGCACGTCGAGGATCTGCTTGCGGCCGGCCAGGTCGGGCGCGTCGACGGGGATCTGGCGGTCGAAGCGACCCGGGCGCAGCAGCGCCGGGTCGAGCACGTCGGGACGGTTCGTCGCGGCGATCAGGATGACGCCGCCGCGGACGTCGAAGCCGTCCATCTCCACGAGGAGCTGGTTGAGGGTCTGCTCGCGCTCGTCGTGACCGCCGCCCATGCCGGCGCCGCGGTGGCGACCGACGGCATCGATCTCGTCGATGAAGACGATGGCGGGGGCGTTCTCCTTGGCCTGCTCGAACAGGTCACGAACACGCGAGGCGCCGACACCGACGAACATCTCGACGAAGTCCGAGCCGGAGATCGAGTAGAACGGCACGCCGGCCTCGCCGGCGACAGCGCGGGCGAGCAGCGTCTTGCCCGTACCGGGAGAGCCGTAGAGCAGCACGCCCTTGGGGATCTTGGCGCCCACGGCCTGGAACTTGGCGGGTTCCTGGAGGAACTCCTTGATCTCGCCGAGCTCCTCGATCGCCTCGTCGCAACCAGCGACGTCGGCGAACGTGGTCTTGGGCATGTCCTTGCTGATCATCTTGGCCTTGGACTTGCCGAACTGCATGACGCCCTTGCCGCCACCCTGCACGTTGTTCATCAAGAAGATGAACAGCAAGATGATCAGGGCGAACGGCAGCAGCGTCGCGAGGATCGAGCCGAGCAGGCTGGGCTTGGGGTTCTTCGAGTTGGCCTTCTCGATGGTGCCCTTGGCGACCTGCTCGTCGACAGCGGCGAGCAGCGTCTCCTGCTGGCCCTGGATGTAGTAGGCCAGCACCTTGTCGCCGGACTCGCGGGTGCCCTTGTCGAGGGTGGCCTCGATGGACTGGTCGCCGTCGATGAAGGTGATGTCCTTGACCTGGCCCTTGTCGATGTACTTCGACAGCTGGGAGGTCTGGACCTCGTCGTACCCTCCACCGGGCGCGAGCAACTGCAGGGCGAGGACCACGGCGAACACCGCCACCACGATCCAGAGCCAAGGCCCCCTGAAAACGCGCTTCACAGACTTACTCGCTCCCCATCTCCACCATCAGGATCAGTCGACGGTACACGTCGACAGTCCGACCATTCTGTCCGGTCCATGGTGACCGGAACACGGGGCCCGTCGAGGTCCCGTGCAGCCAACGTACGGGGAGGGGTCGCTGGTTCCCGCTTCTGCGGGTCGCTCAGGAGTAGACGGAAGGGGAGAGGGTGCCGATGTCGCGCAGGTTCCGGTACTTCTCGCGGTAGTCGAGGCCGTAGCCGACGACGAACTCGTTGGGGATGTCCCAGCCGACGTACTTGGCCTCGATGGGCATGGTCAGCGCCTCGGGCTTGCGCAGCAGGGTGGCGATCTCGACGCTCGCCGGGCCACGGGAGCCCAGGTTGGAGGTCAGCCACGACAGGGTCAGGCCGGTGTCGATGATCTCGTCGACGATCAGGACGTGGCGGCCGGTGATGTCGGCGTCGAGGTCCTTGAGGATCCGCACCACACCGGAGGACTTCGTCCCCGAGCCGTACGACGACACGGCCATCCAGTCCATCTCGACATGCTTCGTGAGGGCGCGGGACAGGTCGGCCATGACCATCACCGCACCGCGCAGCACGCCGACCAGGACGAGGTCCTTGCCGTCGTAGTCGCGGTCGATCACGGCGGCCATCTCGGCGATCCGGGCCTGGATCTGGGCCTCGGTGAAGAGCACCTCGACCAGGTCGTTGCCGACGTCTGCTGCGTCCATGGGCGTCAGCCTGCCACAGCGGTGGGGCGGAACCGGAGGTGGGAGCCGTCGCGATACGCGGTGACCTTGCCGGGCAGTTGGACCTGCCTGTCGTGGTGGCCATGTCCGTACACGAGATCGAACATCGCGTCGATGTGGACGGCGAAGAGCTCGGACGGCGGACAGCCCGCCTCGAGGGCGACCGTGCGGAGCACCCGACTGATGATCGCGGCGGGATAGGTCTCCAGCCAGCCCGTCCTGACGAGGTGGTGCTCCGCGTCCTCGTCCGCCTCGTCCACCTCTCGCAGGACGCGGGCAGCCATCTCGTCGAGCGCGTAGGTGTCGTGACGCAGCTGGTCGGCCGTACGGGCCAGCGTCGCAGCGATGCCCGGCCCGAGCTCGGCCTCCAGCATCGGCAGGACGGTGTGCCGCACCCGCGAACGCAGGAAGCGGGGGTCGCTGTTGTGGGGATCGGTCCAGAACTCGATGCCCTCGGCGACGCACGCTGCCTCGGTCTCCGCGCGTGTGATGTCGAGCAGCGGTCGTCGGTACCGGTCGAAGGACCGGCGCATCCCGGACAGCGACCGGGCGCCGCTGCCGCGCGCAAGCCCCATCAGGACCGTCTCGGCCTGGTCGTCGCGCGTGTGGCCGAGCAGGACCGGGCTCGACCCGAACCGGTCGGCGACCTCTGCCAGGACGGCATACCTCGCTTCACGCGCCGCTGCCTCGGGTCCGGTGTCCGTGGCCACGACGTTGACCCGGACGCTCACGGTCTCGTGCACCCCGAGGCGGACCATCTGCTCGACGACATGTGCAGCATGGTCAGCCGAGTCGTCCTGCAGTCCGTGGTCGACGGTCACACCGACGACGTGCCATTCGCGCTTGCGCGCCTCGAACACGGTGCCCGCCAGGAGCGCGAGCGAATCCGCGCCGCCCGAGCAGGCGACCAGCACCGCCCCACCGGGCGCGCGACGGACGTCGTCGCGGATCGCCCGTCGTACAGCAGCGACGGCGGGGTGGAGCGTCATCAGCTGAGGACGCGGCGGACCCAGCCCTCGGGGTCGCTCAGCTCGGCCTTGCTCGGGAGGTTCTCCGGACCGGCCCACACGGCGTTGAACTCCTCCATGCCGACCTTGTCGACGACGGCGCGGACGAACTGGGCGCCGTCGCGGTACTGCGCCATCTTCGCCTCGAGGCCGAGCAGGCGGCGCAGCAGCCGGTCCAGGGTGCCGACGCCCTTGCGGCGCTGGGTGAACTTCGCGCGGATCTTCTCGACGCTGGGGATCACGCTCGGCCCGACGTCGTCCATGACGACGTCCGCGTGGCCCTCGAGCAACGACATCATGCCGGTGACCCGGTCCAGGATCTCGCGCTGCTCGGGGGTGCTGAACATGTCCACGATGCTGCCGCCGTTGCGCGCGGACTTGATCGCCTCGGTGATGCGTTCGAGGCCGCCGTCGATGAAGCTGCTGGGGTCGACCGCGTCGCTGATCGCGGCGATCTCGGAGAACAGGTGCTCACGCATCCACGGCACCGCCGTGAACTGCACGCGGTGGGTCTCCTCGTGGAGGCAGACCCAGAGGCGGAAGTCGTGCGGGTCGACCTCGAGCTCGCGCTCCACGTGCACGATGTTCGGCGCGACGAGGAGCAGCCGGCCGTGCGGTTCGTGGAACGGGTCGAACTGGCCGAGCACCTTGCCGGCCAGGAAGCCGAGCAGGCCACCGACCTCGGCACCGGTGATCTTGGAACCCACCTTGACCGCCAGCTTGCCGGGGGGCTTGGACTCCACCATCTTCTCGACCATCGGGCGGGTCGCGATCGCAAAACCCTCCGCGTTGGCCTGCACCCAGCCGCGGCGGTCGACCACCAGGATCGGGGCCGTCCCGTCAGGGGCGTCGAGGCCGGTGAACTCCCGCACCAGCCCGGTCGAGCGGTTCGCGCCCGCCCGCAGCTCCGCGACGGCGTCGTCGGCCTCGGTCCGCGACACCACCGGTCCCTCCCCCGCCAGGCGCGAGCCGAGGGACACCGCGAGGTCCCAATCGATCATCGGGGGGAGTTCAGCGGTCGGCTCGGGCATGGAAGGAAGCGTAGGCCGCCCACGAAGTGTGGCAATTGGGGGTGCGAAGTGTGGGCGTCGCGGACGGGGCGCCC
>NZ_JBMCZA010000209.1:31824-35840 GCF_048654705.1 Nocardioides sp. CPCC 206348 | reverse complement strand
ACACTTCGCGGCCCCACGAGCCACACTTCGTGACCCCACGAGCCACACTTCGTGCGCTACTGGCCGCAGGCGCAGGCGCCCAGGCTGGCAGCCGCGTTGTCCAGCGCGGTCTGCGCCAGCGTCGCCTTGGGGCCCTTGATCCGGTCGGCCAGGAACGCGAACGCCATCAGGTTGCCGTCGCGGTCGACCGCGATGCCGGCGAGCGACGACACGTTGGACAGGGTGCCGGTCTTGGCGCGCACGCGCCCGCGCCCGGCCGCCGGGCCCTTGTCCATCCGGTGGGCGAGCGAGCCGGTGAAGCCGGCGACGGGCAGGGCCGCCAGCAACGGCCGCAGCTGGGGGTGGGCGTCCGCGGCTGCCAACCGCAGGACACCGAGGAGTACGGCGGGTTCGAGCCGGTTGTCGCGCGAGAGCCCGCTGCCGTCGTACAGGACGGAGTCACCGAAGGGGACGCCGTTCGCGGCAAGCACCCGCTCCACGCCGGCCTGCCCGGCCGCGAACGATCCGGCGCCCTGGTCGGCGATGCCGATCTGGCGCAACAGAACCTCGGCAGCCGCGTTGTCACTGACCTCGATGAGGCGCTGGACGATCTGCGCGACGGTCGGGCTGCTCACCGAGCTGACCGGGGTCGCCGCCGCCGGTGCGACCGCGTGGCCGGTGGGGCCTGCTGCCTTGACGCCGAACCGGACGAGCGCCTTGCGGAACACCTCCGCGGCGGTGGCCGACGGGTTCATCACCCGTCCCGAGCCGTTCGGGTCGCGGCCCTGGTCCACCCACAGCGCCGTGATCGGCGCAATGTCGTCGGGCACGTAGCCCGGCTCCCAGGTCGGGCTGATCGCCGGACCGGAGAACAGCGAGTCGTCGTAGGCGAACCGGACCGAGCGGATGCCGTCCGCCCGCAACGCCTGGGCAGTCGAGCGGGCGAGGGCCCGGATGCTGGCCCGCCTGGGCTCGAAGGTCGCCGAACCGCCCGTGGCCGACTTGGGCGCGCTCGACGCGAGGAACGGGTCACCACCGCCGACCAGGGTCAGCGTGGGCGTCGTACCGCTCGGGTCGAGAACGGTCCTGGTCGTGAAGACGTGATCCCCGCCGAGGAGGAACAGGGCAACCGCCGACGTGACGATCTTGGTCGTCGAGGCCGGGATCGCCGAGGTGGCGCCCTCGGACTTGCCGTACGCGATGGTCGTGCCATCGAGGGGGCCGACCGCGGCGAGCACGTGGCCGCCCAGGTCCTTGTCGTTGAGGTCCCCCAGCGCCCGCTTCAGCGCCGCAGGATCCAGTCGGCCCAGGCCGTTGGCGGGGTCGGCCACCGCTCCCGGGAGTACGACGTCCGGTACATCGACCTCGGGAGGGGGTGCCACCGCGGCCGGGTCGGCGGGCACGCCCGACTGCCCGTTGCGGAAGTCATCCCACTGCTGCTCGGCCCATCCGGTCTGCCAGGCGACCCCGCCGGCGGCAACGAGTGCGACCACGACGAACCCACCGAACGCCCTCTTCAGGCGTCCGGAACCCCGCTCCTCGTCGCTGCTCGCCACTTTTCCCTCTCCCCGACTGCACGTTCGGAGACATTGTGCGGGACAATGGCGCCGACAACGACGCGGGGCAGGCCTGAAGAACCAGCGGCCGCCCCCGCCGGACCCGACAACCGGGCCAGAAATTTGTGGAGGAAACCAGTGCTGGAATTCGACGTCCTCGTGGAAATCCCCAAGGGGAGCCGCAACAAGTACGAGGTCGACCACGAGTCGGGACGCATGCGTCTCGACCGGTTCCTCTTCACCTCGACCATGTACCCCGCCGACTACGGCTACATCGAGGACACCCTCGGCCAGGACGGCGACCCGCTCGACGCCCTCGTGCTGCTGCAGGAGCCCACGTTCCCGGGCATCCTGATCAAGTGTCGCGCGATCGGCATGTTCCGGATGACCGACGAGGCCGGCGGCGACGACAAGGTCCTGTGCGTCCCCGCGGGCGACCCGCGCATGGAGCACCTGCGCGACATCAACCACGTGGCGAACTTCGACCGCCTCGAGATCCAGCACTTCTTCGAGGTCTACAAGGACCTCGAGCCCGGCAAGTCCGTCGAAGGCGCCGACTGGGTCGGCCGCGTCGAGGCCGAGGCCGAGATCGCCGCCTCCTTCGAGCGCTTCAAGCTCGACCCGCACTGAGGTCCATGGGCCGAGCGTGTCTTCGGCGACGATCCGGGCGAGCAAGATCGCCGGAGGACGCCTCTCGACACGCTGCCGGCCGGTGACAAACCCCAACTCGGTGGTGACAAACCCCAACTCGGCGGTGACAAACCCCAAGTCGCGGTCAGGCGTGGGCGAGCGAGAGCTTGAGGGCGAAGCCGAGGAAGATCGCGCCGACGGCTGAGGTGCCGACCGCGGACAGCGACTTGCGGCGCCGGAAGGCCTCGGCGAGGCGGGTGCCGCCGAAGATCAGCGCGGACAGGTACGCCACGCTCGCGATCTGGGCGAAGATCCCCAGCACCAGGAACGACAGGGCCGGGTGGGCGTAGGCCGGGTCGACGAACTGCACGAAGAAGGCGACGAAGAACAAGATCGCCTTCGGGTTGAGCAGGCTGATCACCAGGGCGCGGCGGTACGGACGCTCGTCGGGCGCCAGCGGCGGCGACCCGTCGGCGACGGCCTGGACCGCCCGGTGCCGCGCGCGCCACATCAGGAAGGCGCCACGCAGCATGGTGAAGGCGAGGTAGCCGAGGTAGCCGGCGCCGACCCACTTCACGATGGAGAAGGCCAGGTCGTTGGCCTGCAGCAGCGAGGCGACGCCGGCGGCCGACAGCGTCATCAGGACGGCGTCGCCCGTGAAGACGCCGGCGGCTGCGGAGTAGCCGTCGCGCACTCCACGGCGTGCTGCCACGGAGAGGACGTAGAGCGAGTTCGGTCCGGGCAGCAGGATGATCAGGATCAGTCCGACGAGGTACGTCGACAGGTCGGTGATGCCCAGCACGGGCCGATCCTCCCACGGGGTCGATCACCCGAACGATGAGTTTTCGCGGGCGCGCGGGTCTGGTTCGACATGGGCATCGTGACCGCGGACATCACCACCACCGTCGACGGGTTCGGGGCGGCGGCCGACCAGAGCCTCGAGCACCCGTTCGGCAGCCTGGACCACCTGCGCCTGCATGCGTGGCAGATCGAGCACCGTGACGACAACGCGGACGAGGCTGCCGGCATCCTCGACGCCGGCGCCTTCATCATGGGGCGCAACATGTTCTCCCCGGGCCGCGGTGACTGGGACCTGGCCTGGCGGGGGTGGTGGGGCGATGAGCCGCCGTACCGCGCACCGGTGTTCGTGCTGACCCATCACGAGCGCGAGCCGGTGGAGATGGCCGGCGGCACCACGTTCCACTTCGTGACGGGCGGGATCGAGGAGGCGCTGGACCGGGCGCGCGAGGCCGCCGGCGACGCCAACGTGGCGATCGCGGGTGGTGCCTCGACCGTCAACGCCTACCTCGCGGCCGGGTTGCTCGACGAGCTCCGCTGGCACGTCGCACCGCAGGTCTCGGGGCTCGCCGAGGGGTCACGCCTCTTCGCCGGTGTCCCGACGAGCGACCTCGTGCCGGTGGCCTCGCGCGTGACGCCGCACGTCACGCACCTGACCTACCGGCGCGGCTGAGACTCAGTCCTTCGGCGGGCAGAGGCAGAACGGGTGACCGTCGGGGTCGATCATCACCTGCCACGCACCACCGCCGGGCTGCTCGCCGGCCACGGTCGCGCCCAGTGAGATGGCGTGGTCGGCGGCCGCGGCCACGTCGGTGACGCGCAGGTCGATGTGGAACTGCTGGGGGTGCTCCTGGCCGGGCCACTGCGGGCGGGCGTAGTCGGCCACGGTCTGGAAGTTGAAGGCCGAGCCGAGGATCGACGCGGCGGCGTAGCCGTACTCCGGGTAGTCGCCGGTCACCTCGCCTCCGGTGAGGTCGGCGTAGAACTTCGCGAGACGTGCGGCGTCGGACGAGTCGATGGTGAACGCGATCAGCTCGGTGATCGGGGTGGTGG
>NZ_JBMCZA010000209.1:27896-31814 GCF_048654705.1 Nocardioides sp. CPCC 206348 | reverse complement strand
GGTGACAAACCCCAAGTCGCGCTAGTGGGGAGCAAGCAGTGAGGACAGCCCGGTTGCGATGGCGGCCGGGCTGTCGTCGTACTCCGGGGGCATCGAGACGAAGCTGACCGCGATCCGGGCGACCGTGCGCGCCAGCGTGCGGCGCTGGTCGGCGTCGACGGCGGGCCAGGAGGCCCGTACGGCGGCCTCGATCCGGGAGGCGACGTGGGTCAGCAGCGTGTGGGCGTCGGCGGTCACCAGCTGGACGAGGTCCGGGTGGGCGTCGCCGGCGCGTACGCGCTGGATGAGCGGGTCGGTCGCGGACACCTCGAGGTAGATCTGCAGCGCGGCCTCGAGGCCGGCGCGGGGGTCGTCGCGGTGCTCCTCGAGGGTGTCGGCGATCAGGTCGCACAGGGCATCGGCCAGGGCGATCGTGTAGGCCTGCGCCAGGCCGTAGCGCGATCCGAACGAGTTGTAGAGGGTCTGGCGGCTCACCCCGGCGTCGGTCGCGACGGCCTCGAGGGTGACGTCTCCCCACGGCTTGGCCAGGAGCAGGTCCCGCAACGCCGTGAAGATCGCCTCCCGCCGGGCGGCACTGGACCGCCTCACGAGCGCTTGACTCCCCGGAAGTAGGCGATCGCTCCGCTCTTCTCGAGTACGACGTCCGCGATCCCCTGTCCGGCGAGCCAGCCCCGGAGGTCGTTGCTCGTGCAGCCCGGCCCGAGCACGCTGGCGATCCGCCCGATCCGTCGCATCGGCTCGAAGCGCCACCCGGTGTCGTTGAGCAGGGCGCTGCCGGTGAGCACGCCGCCCGGCTTGAGCACGCGCGCCATCTCGACCACGGCGCGGGCCGGGTCCGGGAAGCAGTGCAGGCCGGTGAACGTGACGACCAGGTCGAACGAGGCGGTGTCGAACGGCAGGTCGCCCACGTCGGCGATCCTGGGCACGACCTGGTCGGCGACCCCGCGCGCCTCGGCCGCCCGCATCGTTCGGTCCAGCATGGCCTGCGCGATGTCGCCGGCGACGTACTCAACGCCCTGGCCGGGCTTGAGGCCACGCAAGGCCACGCCACCGCCGCAGGGGATGTCGAGGATCCGCTTGCCTGCGGGTTGTGCGCCGATCTCGGCGGCGGCCCTGTAGAGGCGGGTCAGGTCGCTGTTGATCCCGGCCCACCACAGGGCGCCACCGGCGCGCGGGTGCTCCACGGTCCAGTCGTAGAACGTCGCCCAGAGCGGGTCCTCGTCCCATTGCCCGACGCCGGGGATCCGGGAGACGGCCTTGCGGATCACGCTTCGCCTCCGATGAGCGCCGGTGCACGCAGCAGCTCGGTCGGCACCGCGAACGCGTCGACCAGGTCGCCGGCGACCGGACGCACCCGACGGCACAGGTCCCCGATCTCGCGGGTGATCTGCTTGGAGCGCTGCGTGGTGAGGCGACCGTGCTCCATGAACCAGGCGGCGTCCTCCTCGATGCTGGACAGTGCGTACAGGTCGCAGAGCATGTTGAGGGCGAGCTTGTTGTCGCCGTCCGGAAGCGAATCGATCTTGTCGGCGAACGCTTCGAGGACCAGCCGCTCGACGTGCGCCCTGGCCGTGGAGATCACGTGGTCCTGGACCCGCGAGAAGACCTCGCCCGGGTTCATCCCGGACTCCACGCCCCGCTTGAGCCGCTTGGCAACTCCGCCGATCCGGTGCTCCTCGCGGAACCGGAACATGGCGAGGTGGTAGCTCGGGTCGAGCAGGCCGCTGTCGGTGTACCAGGTGTCGTCCCGGTCCGGGAGGGCATCGCGGATCTGCTGGAGCAGCTTGTGGACGCGCGTCTTCTCCAGCACCGTCTCGACGGCGAGGTTGGCCACGAACTTCACCATCCCGAGCTGGTCGAGGTCGGAGAAGTCGCTGGCGTAGTCGGTGAGCAGGCCCTTGCCGACCAGCTGCAGCAGGACGTGGTTGTCGCCCTCGAAGGTCATGAAGACGTCCGTGTCGGCCTTGAGGGCCGCGAACCGGTTGACGGACAGGTAGCCGGCGCCGCCACACGCCTCGCGGCACTCCTGGATGACGTCGGTGGCCAGCCAGGTCGACAGCGCCTTGGTGCCGGCAGCCCGCGACTCCAGCAGCCGACGGGACTCCTCGTCCGGCGTGATCCCCGAGAAGACGTCGTGCAGCCGGCTCGCGAGCACCTCCTGCGCGAAGTGCAGGGCGTAGGTCCGGGCCAGGCGCGGGAAGAGCCGGCGCTGGTGCAGTCCGTAGTCGAGCAGCAGCTGCTCGGCCTGCTCGCCGTCCTTGGCGTTCCCGGTCTCGAACTGTCGGCGCTGCAAGCCGTACCTCACCGCGATCGTCAGCGCCACCTTCGCCGTGCTGACGGCGGCCGAGCCGACCGAGACCCGGCCCTGGACGAGGGTCCCGAGCATCGTGAAGAAACGGCGGCCCGCGCTCTCGATCTCGCTGACGTACGTGCCGTCCTCGGTCACGTCGGCGAACCTGTTGAGCAGCGCCTCCCGCGGGACGCGCACGCCGTCGAACCAGATCCGGCCGTTGTCGACGCCGTTGAGGCCCATCTTGTGGCCGTCGTCCTCGATCCGGATGCCGGGCAGGGTGTTGCCCGACTCGTCGCGGATCGGCACCACGAACGCGTGCACGCCATGGCCCTCACCGTTGACCTCGAGCTGGGCGAACACCGCGGCCATCCGCGCATGCTTCGCGGCGTTGCCGATGTAGTCCTTGCCGGCCTCGGGGGTGCTGGTCGTGATCACGAACTCGCCCGCAGCGGCGTCGTACGTCGCCAGGGTGCCGAGCGCCTGCACGTTGCTGCCGTGGGCGGTCTCGGTCATGGCGAAGCAGCCGAACAGCTTGCCGGTGATGAGGTCGGAGATGTACGCGTCGTGGTGCCGCTTCGTGCCGAGCTGGAGGATCGCGCCACCGAACAAGCCGAACTGGACGCCGAACTTCACGAGCACCGACAGGTCGCCGTACGCGAGGGTGTCGAACGCGGCGATCGAGGCGCCGATGTCCTCCCCGCCGCCGTACTCCTTCGGGAAGCCCACCCCGGGGGCGCCGGTCGCGGCGATCTCGAGGACGACCTCGCGCACCCGCTCGCGGAACTCGTCGCGGGTCATCGTCTCGGCGTCCTCCAGGACCGAGGCGTACGACGGCAGCAACGCCCGCACCTGGGTGCGCATGTCGACGTACTTTCCATCGAGCACCCGGGTCAGCCCGGGAACATCGATGGTGAGTGCCGGGGGCTTGGTCGCGGTGGTCTCCTCAGCCATGGGCTGAACCTAACGGACCGGGCTCAGGGCCGCGCGAAGAAGTCGGGCGTGCGCCAGTAGTAGAGGGATTCCTGGGTGACGGGACGTCCGGTGCGCGGGGCGTGGATGATCTGGCCGTTCCCGACGTACAGGGCGACGTGGTAGATCGAGCCGGGGTCGTTGCCCTCACCCCAGAACACCAGGTCGCCGGGTCGGAGCTGGCCCTCGGAGATCGGCGTGGAGACGTCGTATTGGGCGACGGAGTAGTGCGGGAGGCTCTTGCCCCCGGCTGCCCAGGCCTCGGCGGTCAGGCCGGAGCAGTCCCACGCGTTCGGGCCGGAGGCGCCCCACCGGTACGGCTCGCCGAGCTGGGCGCGGGCGAACGCGATGGCAGCCTGCGCGCCGTTGCCGGGCTCCGGGGCCGGACCGGGGTCGGCCGGCTTCGGGTCGGCCGGGCCGGGGTCGTTCGGCTGCGGCGTGGGGGTGTTGCGGACCGGGGCCCGCCGGGCAACCCGCGCGGCCCGGCGTTCCTCCTCCAGCGCAGCCTGGCGACGGGCAGCCAGGGCGACGCTCACGCCCTCGAGCCGGGCGAGGGTGCGGACCAGCCGGGTCTTGCGGCGTTCGATGCGGGCCGTGGTCGCAGCCGCCGTACGGGCAGCGGCCTGGGCCTCGTCCCGGGCGACGAGGGCGTCGGC
>NZ_JBMCZA010000209.1:27186-27838 GCF_048654705.1 Nocardioides sp. CPCC 206348 | reverse complement strand
GCCTGGACGTGGTCGATCGCCGCCGATCGCTCCACCAGCGACTCCATCCCGTCGGCGGAGACCAGGGCGCCGACCGCGGTGAGCTCCAGGCCCATCGCCTCGGCGGTGATCACGGCGTCGCGGTAGTCGGCCTTCTGGACGGCCATGGTCCGGTTGGCCTTCACCGACTCGGCCAGCGCGACCTGCTTCGCGGTCCGCGCCTGGTCAGCGGCCCACCGGGCGCCGTTCCACGCCTCAGCCGCCTTGGCAGCGCGGATGGACGCCGTCTCCAGGTCCGCGGCGGCCGCGGCGAGCTCGTCCTGGACGAGCTGCACCTTCGTCTTCGCCGTGGTGGCCTGGTCCCGTGCGGCGCGGATGTCGCTCACCGAGGGGGTGTCCGGGTCGGCTGGACCCGAGGGATCAGCCTGCGCCCCGGGGACGAAGACGGCCGCCGTCAGCACCAGCGCAAGAAGACCTGACCCGAGAGTTGGAGTGCGCACTCGCGTCACCGTAGTGCGATTTCGTCACATCCGAAACAAAAATCCCAACATTCTCAGGATTCACCGGCGTGTCGGCTTGACGAACTACAACGGTGTAACTCCTGGGCGGCCCGTCAGTCGACGTCGACGGGCACCTTGGAAGTGGTCGTCGTCGGATGCGAATGCAGGCCCCG
>NZ_JBMCZA010000209.1:25766-27176 GCF_048654705.1 Nocardioides sp. CPCC 206348 | reverse complement strand
TCGTCACATCCGAAACAAAAATCCCAACATTCTCAGGACTCACCGGCGTGTCGGCTTGACGAACTACGACGGTGTAACTCTCGGGCGGACCGTCAGTCGACGTCGACGGGCACCTTGGAGGTGGTCGTCGTCGGATGCGAATGCAGGCCCCTATCGAACTTCTGCCCGCTCGCGATCCCGCCCAGGTAGAAGGACACGACGGCGATCGCGATGCCCGCGATGTCGTCGGCGACGTAGTGCCAGCCGAAGTACAGCGTGGCGACGACCGTCAGGCCGAAGTTCACCCAGAAGACCCACTTCAGGATCTTCGAGCGCAGCGTGTACTGGACCATGAGTGCGAACAGCAGGGTGATCGCGCAGTGCAGGCTCGCGAAGCCGGCGATGGAGTTCACCGACCCGGTCGCGCCGCCGTACAGGACATTGCCCCTGGCTCTCACGATCCCGTTCATCAGGTCGGTGGTGCCGGTGTGCGCCAGGCCTCCTGTCCCGTAGTACTCCGCGGCGTAGGCGATGCCCGGGCCCAGCGTGGGGAGCAGGTAGTACGACAGGGTGCCGAGCGACCAGGCCAGGCACTGGGACGTCACGAACCAGTACCCGAAGGACATGTTCCGCGACCACACCAGCCAGGCCGTCACGCCGAGCGGCACCAGCGGCAGGAACATCAGGTAGATCGGGGACAGCACCTCGGCGGTGACCGTCTTGCCGAGGATCGCGTGCAGGACGTCGCTCGGGTCGTTGCCGAAGAAGATGACCCGGTCCATGATGTGCAGCTCGCGGTCGTAGGACAGCGCCCTCACCTCACCCGGCGCAGCGGCCGGGTCGGACCGCACGAACGGCAGGAACGACTTGAGGTTCCGGTAGCTGACGTAGGTCAGGTAGAAGCTGATGACACCGATCGCCACCAGGGTCGCGCGTTCCTTGGTCCAGTGGGTCTTCAGGCGGTGCCGCACGATCGGCATGACCCGGTTCGGACGGCCGCGGGCCTTCCAGAGGGTCAGCGGCAACAGGTCCAGCAGCAGCGCCCCGATGAGGAGCAACGGCAGGCGGATGTAGGACGGTCCGAGGAAGCTGCCCTCCGGGTCGAGCAGGCGGCGGTCGAGCTTGACCGCGGTGAAGACCGCCAGGCCCAGCATGAGCGCCGCCGTACCGATGAGGAGGGTGTAGGCGCGGCGGTACACCGGGGCAGTCTAGGAGACCGCTCCTGACGGGGGTGGCAGCAGATCGCCGATGACGGCCAGGCCCCGCCGATCCACCCGTACGGCGGCCAGGTCCCCCGCGGCCGGCGTCCACCCCGGAGCCCCCAGTCCCGCCAGATCGCCGACCCCGTCGACCGTGACGACCAGCCGACTGCCGTCCGGCGTCAGCCGGAACTCCTGTACGACGGCCGGGGGACCGTCGTCGGGCCCGATC
>NZ_JBMCZA010000209.1:22195-25693 GCF_048654705.1 Nocardioides sp. CPCC 206348 | reverse complement strand
CCCTCCAGCACCCGGGAGTACCCGAGGAACAGGGCGGTGTCGCCGTCGACCGGTGCGCCCCACACCTCGGTCGTGGCGCCCTCCTGCACGATCCGGCCGTCGCGCATCACGGCCAGCCGGTCGGCCACCGCGAAGGCCTCGGCCTGGTCGTGGGTGACCATCAGTGCGGTGGTTCCGGACGCGGTGAGGATCCGGCGCAGGTCGGTGGCCAGCCGGCCGCGCAGGCCGGCGTCGAGGGCACTGAGCGGCTCGTCGAGCAGCAGCAGGCGCGGTCGGGCCGCCAGCGAACGGGCCAGGGCGACTCGCTGCCGCTCGCCTCCCGACAGCGTGCGGGGCAACCGGTCGCCGTAGCCCTCCAGGCCGACGAGGGTGAGGAGCTCGTCGACCTCGGCCCGCACCTCGTGGCGCGGGAGACCGCGCAGGCGCTGGGCGTAGCCGACGTTGCGGGCCACGGTGAGGTGGTCGAAGAGCTGGCCGTCCTGGAACATCAGGGCGAAGCCACGGCGGTGGGTCGGGGTGTCGGCGAGGTCCTGGCCCTCCCACGCGATGGACCCGCCTGCGAGAGGTTCGAGGCCGGCGACCGCGCGCAGCAACGTCGACTTGCCGCATCCCGACGGGCCGAGCACCGCCAGCACGTCGCCATCGGCGACGGAGAGGTCGACGGCATCGACGGCACGGGTGCCGTCGAAGGTGACGGTCACGCCCTTGAGGTCGAGCATCACCACGCCCCCGTTCCCGGCACACGCAGCCGCTCGACGACAAGGATGACGGCCGCGGTCACCGCGGCCAGGACGACCGAGGCTGCCATGGCGGTGCCGTAGTTGAGGGCACCGGGATGGCTGAGCAGCCGGTAGATCGCCACCGGCAGCGTGGGCTCGGCTGGACGCACGATGAACGAGGTCGCGCCGAACTCCCCCAGCGACACCGCGAAAGCGAAGCCCGCGGCGGCGAGCAGGGGACGCCACACCACTGCCAGGTCGACGGTGCGGATCGCCCGCAACGGCGACGCCCCGAGCGACGCCGCTGCCTGGCGCTGGCGGTCGTCGATGCCGGCCAGGACAGGGACGAGGGTGCGCACCACGAGCGGCAGGGCGACCAGCGCCTGGGCGATCGGCACCAGCAGCGGACTGGACCGCAGGTCCAGCGGCGGCTCGTCGAGGGCGATCAGGAATCCGAAGCCCAGGGTCACCGCGGACACCCCGAGCGGCAGCATGAAGAAACCGTCCAGGACCGTGCGCGCCCGGCGTCCGGCGCGCGTGCGGGTCCGCCGGGTCACCACGAACGCAACGATCAGGCCCAGGGACAGGGACATCCAGGTCGCGTCGACCGCGATCCGCAACGACGCGACCAGGGCGTCGGTGACCGACACCTGGAGCAGTCCGTCGCCCGATCCCTCGAGGGCGCGGTAGGAGTCGAGGGTCCAGGCACCGTCGCTCCGGAAGGACGCGACGACGAGCGTCAGGATCGGCAGCGACACCGCCAGCAAGGTCAGCACGGTGACCACGACCGCTGGAATGTCACGACCCTGCGGTCGCGCAGGGGCAGCCACGGATCGTCGTACCGTCGGGTCGGGGACGGCACGCAGGCGTCCCACCACGACCAGGAGCACGACGACCGCGACCATCTGCACCAGCGACAGGGCCGCCGCTGCGGGCAGGTCGAGCAGGTCGGCGGTGAGCAGGTAGATCTCGGTCTCGACCGAGGAGTACCGCACCCCGCCGAGCACCAGGACCACACCGAACGCGGTCGCGCAGAACAGGAACACGACGCTGGCGGCGGACACGATCGCCGGGCGCAGCGCCGGGAAGGTGACGGTGCGGAAGACCTGCCACGGCGCAGCGCCCAGTGCGGCCGCGGCCTCCCCCGGGCGCCGGTCGAGGCCCTCCCAGGCCACGCCGACCGTGCGGATCACGACCGCGACGTTGAAGAACACCAGGCCGATCAGGATCGCCACCGGGCTGCCGTCGAGGCCGAGGAAGCCGAGCGGACCGGACGACGAGATGAGCTCACGGACGGCGAGACCGACGACCACCGTCGGGAGCACGAACGGCACCAGCAGGGCCGCGCGCACCAGCCCGCGACCGCGGAACCGCAACCGGTGCAGGACGTACGCGCAAGGGACGCCGAGCAGCACCGCGGTCGCCGTCGCGACGGTGCTCGTCCAGACCGTGAACCAGAGCACCCGCCCCGTCCGGGGCCGCGTGAGCACGTCGACCACGGCTCCGGGATCGAAGCGGTCCTCGGGCCACAGGCCACGCTCGAGCATCGCGCCGACGGGCAGCACGAAGAAGACCGCGAAGACCGCCACCGGGACGGCAGCAAGGGCCGCGAACGCGACCTTCCTGCCCACCCCGGCGGCACCGCTCATCGCGAGATGATCTCGGTCCACTCCTCCAGCCAGGCCTTGCGCTCGCTGGCGATGTCGGCCGGAGCGACCTGCTCGGTGCCCTGGGGGCGCTTCGCGAACGTCGCCCACTCGGCGGGCAGCTCGACGCCGTCGGCGACCGGGAAGACATACATCGAGGGCGCGAGTGCGGCCTGCACCTCCGGGCTCAGGAGCCAATCGATGACCGCCTCGGCACCGGCCACGTTGGTCTCGTGGTCCTCGTCGCCCCGGAGGACGCCGGCGTACTCGACCTGCTCGAAGCAGTTGTCGAGGAGCGCACTGGTCGTCGACTTCGTGCCGGCCTTGTTCAGCGTGAAGGCAGGCGAGGAGTCGTAGGACACGACGATCGGGCGGTCGCCGCCGGAGAAGGTGAAGTCCGTGAAGTACGCGTCCGACCAACCCTTGACGACCTTGGCGCCGTTGGCGACCAGGTCCTCCCAGTAGGTGGGCCACTCGTCGCCGTACTCCTCGATGGTGGCGAGCAGGAAGGCCAGGCCGGGCGAGCTGGTGCTGGCGCCGGGGATCACGAACAGGTCCTTGTAGGCCGGCTCGGTCAGGTCCGCGAGACTGGTCGGGGCAGGGATGCCCTGCTTCCTGAACCACGCGTCGTCGACGTTGACGCAGACGTTGCCGTTGTCGATCGGCGTCAGCGCATCGTCGTCGTCGCCCTCGAGCTCGAACTTCCCGGCGCCCGCAGGCAGCTTTGGCGCGTACGACGCGAAGACGCCCTCGTCGACCGCGCGCGTGGCGAAGGAGTTGTCGACACCGAACACGACGTCGCCGACCGGGTCGTCCTTGGTGAGGACGAGCTGGTTGGTGAGCGCACCGGCGTCCTCGAGCTTGCTGATCTCGAGGGTGTAGCCGGACTCCTTCTCGAACGCAGCGACGAGCTCGTCGGGCAGGGCGAAGGACTCGTGGGCAACCAGGGTGACGGTCTTGTCCGTGGCTTCGGGCTCGCCGTCGTTCTCACTGCTGACGAGGGAGCAACCGGAGGCCAGCAGGGCCACCGCCGCGATGCCGATGAGGTGGCCGTTGGAGTGGATGCGTGCACGCATGATGAAGATGACTCCCTTCGCCGGTCTTAACCGGAGCAGGTTCAGAGGGTCTGCGGC
>NZ_JBMCZA010000209.1:18485-22185 GCF_048654705.1 Nocardioides sp. CPCC 206348 | reverse complement strand
CCGAACGACCGGCGGTCCGCCGCATGCTGACGTGGCTGGCGCTCGCCTTCCTGCCGTCGTCGCTGATGCTGGGGGTGACCACCCACCTGACCACGGACGTGGCTCCGGTGCCGCTGTTGTGGGTCGTCCCGCTGGCGATCTACCTCGCCACCTTCGTCATCGCCTTCGCGGGGGCGGGGCGCAGGCGGCCCGGGACCGCGGCTGCCGTCGCCGTCGTGCTGGTGATCGCCACCCGGGCCCTGACCGCCGGCGAACGCGTGCTTCCGCTGCCCCTCACCGTGCTGACGCATCTCGCGATGCTCGGGGTGGTCGCCTACGTGGCGCACGCGCTGCTCGCGGCCGACCGGCCCGCGGCCGACCACCTCACCCTGTTCTTCGTCGTGGTGTCGGTGGGCGGCGCGCTCGGCGGCCTGTTCAACGGACTCCTGGCTCCGCTGGTCTTCGACCGGGTCATCGAGTACGCGCTGGTCCTTGCCGGCGTACCGCTCCTGTGGCTCGCCCTGGGGGCCACCCGCTGGATCGCGTTGACGATGACGGCCGTGCTCGCGGTCGGCGCCTTCGTCTCGCTCCCGCAGGGCGAGGTGCTCGCTCGCTCGCGGACGTTCTACGGCTCCTACGTCGTGGTGCAGACGCCCGACCTCGTGGAGATGCGCCACGGAACCACCGTGCACGGCTTCCAGTCCCGCAATCCCGGGGAACGCACGGAACCAACCAGCTACTACGCCCGCAACGGTCCGCTCGGCGACGTCTTCGACACAGTGGGCACGAACCTCGTCGACATCACGGCCGTCGGCCTCGGGACGGGCACCGTCGCCGCCTACGGCCTCCCGGGACAGACCATCCGGTTCATCGAGATCGACCCCGAGGTGGTCCGGATCGCGAACGACCGGCGCTACTTCACGTTCCTGGCCGACTCCGCTGCGGCCGTGGAGACCACGACCGGCGACGGACGCCTCCGCGTCGCCGAACTCGCGCCCGCCACGACCGACCTGCTGGTCCTCGACGCCTTCAGTTCGGACGCCATTCCCGTGCACCTGCTGACAGCCGAGGCCTTCGCCGAGTACGCGACCCGGATCCGGCCGGGCGGCTCCATCGCCGTCCACATCAGCAACCTGTACTTCGACCTCGCCCCGGTGATCGCGGGCGCCGCGGAGCGGTTGGGCTGGCACGCAGCCATCGGCAAGGGTGGCAGCAAGCCCCTCGGCGTCCGATCGGCCTGGATCGCCCTGAGCCCCGCAGGCGGCCTGGCGGACACCCTCGTCGCGAAGTCGAGCTGGACGACGCTGACCGGCACGGCCGAACAGGCGTGGAGCGACGACCACGCGTCGCTCCTCGCAGTGCTGCGCTGACCTCAGGTCGCGGTGTAGACGACCCCGTCGGCCTGGTCGGTCGCGGTGGCCTGTCCCCGCGCGACGAGCAGGTCGAGGTGCGCCTTGGTCTCCATCGCCGCCATCCCCTGGCTGAAGATGTCGAGGTCGTCGAAGGCGTGCTCGTGACGCGTCCAGCCCAGGTCGCGGGCGACCACGATCGAGGTGACGTCGCCGCGGGCGCGCAGCGAGGTCAGGCTCTGGTCGAGCCGGGTCTCATGGTGGGCAAGCAGCTCGTCGACGCGGGCGTACGACGACGGCGCGACCGGACCGTGTGCCGGGAGGATGCGGAGGTCGGGGAGAGTGCGCACCCGTGCCAGCGAGGACATGAACTGTCCCAGCGGCTGCTCGACCGCGGGCACCGTGAAACCGATCGACGGCGTGATCGTGGGAAGCACGTGGTCGCCGGCGAACAGGACGCCCTCGACCTTGTCGGCATAGACGTAGTGGCCGGGCGTGTGGCCGGGCGTGTGCACCGCGTCGATGGTCCGGCGACCCACCTCGAAGGAACGGTCCCCCTCCAGCCACAGGTCGGGGAAGGCCCAGTCGACGGCGTCGGGCAGGACGCCGTCGTGGCCGGCCGCCCACAGCTCGGCGATCTCGGTGGCACCCGCGGTGCGGAGCACGCCGAGGAACGGGCTCTCGCCGAGCTCGTCCTCTGCGGCACGGTGCAACAGCTCGAGCGCCGGCTTCTCGTCGATGCCGAGCACCACCTCGGCGCCGAACTCCTGGCCCAGGACCGTGGCCATCGTGAAGTGGTCACGGTGCACGTGGGTCACCAGGAAGCGCTTGATGTCCCCGAAGCCCGAGCCGATCGAGCGCAGGCTCTTGTCGAGCAGCTCGCGCGCCACCGGGATCGACCAGCCGCCGTCGATCAGGGTCAGCCCGTCATCGGACTGGACGACGTACACGTTGATCGCCTTGAGACCGTCCATCGGGAGGGGCAGCGGGATCCGGTAGATCCCGTCGGCGACCTGCCAGGCACCCTCGTCCGCCCAGTAGCGGCCGGAGTCCGGCGAGAACGCGTGGCCGGTTGCAATGCCTCCCGTGGTCATGGGACCACCTTAGGAAGGGGTCTCTGAAGGTCGTCCGGTGGGGACCAGATCGGGGAGGTTCAGGTCGAGGTTGGGCTCCTGGATTCCGCCGTCCACCTCGAGCAGCTTGCCGGTGACGAACTGGCCCGCACGCGAGGAGAGATAGAGCACCGCAGCGGCGATGTCCTCCGCCTCGCCGATCCGGCCGAGGGGCGTGGCCTCCTCCATCTGCTGCTTCATCGCGGGCACGCCCGCAACGAACTCCAGGGCGCTGGTCATCACCGAGCCGACGTACACACCGTTGACGCGGATGTTCGGGGACAGGTCGGTTGCCGCGAGCCGGGTCCAGTGCGCGAGCGCCGCCTTGGCGACGCCGTACGCGAGGTAGCCGCGGGCCGCCGTACGGCCCATCATCGAGCTGATCGAGGTGATCGACTTCTGCCGTCCGTCGCCGGCCGAGGCCAGCATCAGCGGGACGGCAGCGCGGCTCAGCGCGTGCGCCGTGGCGACGTTGAAGTGGAAGGACTCCTCCAGGTAGGCCACGTCGGTGTCGAGGAAGGCGTTCGGGATCGTGCCACCGACGTTGTTGACGACGATGTCGAGGCGACCGAAGGCGTCGTACGCCGCCTGGGCGAGACCGGCGACCTCGTCGGTGTGCGCCAGGTTCGCGGGTACGACGACCGCCCGGCGCCCGACGGACTCGATCCGTGCCGCGACGTCCTTGAGCTGACCCTCGGTGCGCGACGAGATCAGGACGTCGGCACCGGCCTCGGCGAGCGCGACGGCCGTGGCGGCACCGATACCGCGACCGGCGCCGGTGACGACAGCGACGTGGTCAGTGATGGTGAACCTGTCGAGGATGCTCATGATGCTCCGTTGGTCGGGGTCGTCGTGACCAGGCCGCGGCCGGTGACCAGCGGGAGGTCGAGCGCGGTGAGCAGACCGGGCCGGGCCGCGACGACGGCCGGGACGGCGTTGATCAGGCGCTGGGCGGTGACGATCATCCCCGAGACGTTGTGGTCACCGTGCTCGCCGTGGTGGGTGAACTCGACCTTCATGCACGGCTCGCCCGTGATCTCGATCCGGTAGCAGCCGTCGCCCTCGTTCGGCGTCGGCCAGTCCGGCTCGGCCTCGGCGTCGGTGCGCGTGACGTGCTCGAGGGTGATCCGCGGGACGCCGTCGACGGTGCCGATCACCCGGAACAGCACCGAGCCCATGGTGCCCTCCTCGACATCGACCGAGTGGGTCCTGACCGTGCGCGGGGCGGGTCGGCGGGTGACCTCCTCGACGAGCGGCTCA
>NZ_JBMCZA010000209.1:17453-18475 GCF_048654705.1 Nocardioides sp. CPCC 206348 | reverse complement strand
GACGGTGCCGATCACCCGGAACAGCACCGAGCCCATGGCGCCCTCCTCGACATCGACCGAGTGGGTCTTGACCGTGCGCGGGGCGGGTCGGCGCGTGACCTCCTCGACGAGCGGCTCGTCGAGGGTGACCCCGAGGCCGGCGGCGATGACGCGCACGACCGGGCCCCACGCCGTACTCAGGATGCCGGACTCCCAGAGCATCGGGCGGGTGTCCATCGGTTGGCCGAAGCCGAAGATGTCCTTCATGACGACGGGCTGGTAGTAGGTGGAGTAGTCCGCGATCTCGCTGACCTTGATGTGGTCGATCCGCTGGCTGAGGCTGGTCATCACCAGCGGCAGGACGTCGTTGGCGAAGCCGGGGTCGATCCCGTTGACGTGCAGGCTGGCGTTGCCCTGACGACCGGCCTCGTCGATCCCGTCGATCATCTCCGTGGGCAGCGTGCCGTCGCGGTGCAGCAGGATGACCGGCCCGGAGGACACGACGTTGACCCCGTCGCGGATGAACCCGGTCAGGTCCTCGATCGACTCGAACAGCCGGTCGTCGGTCATCGCGCCGTGCACGATGCAGTCCGGGCGCAGCGCGATCAGCTCGTCGCGATCGGTGGTCGCCTTGATGCCGAGCTCGCGATCGAGGCCGGCCAGCTCCCCGGCGTCCTTGCCGTGCTTGTCGGCCGTGGACGTCCAGACGCCGACGAGCTCGAGGTCGGGATGGGCGTCGACGCCGGCGATGGCGTGGCGACCGATCGTGCCGGTGGACCAGACGACGACACGCAGTGGCTTCTCGGGGATGGCTTGCGACATGCGAGCCAATGTAGAACAGGTTCTAGTCTTGCGGAAGGGTTTGTGGGTCTCGAGCCCGCTACCGCAGGGCGGCGACGGGAATCACCTCACCCGGACCCCACTCGGGACAACGCGTCCCGGAGTAGATCGTGGGCATGCACCGGTTGCAGTGGATGCAGATCCCGCCGCCCACGGCCCCGGACGCGAGCCGGTTCACCAGGTCGGGTTCGCGCAGCAGCGCG
>NZ_JBMCZA010000209.1:16854-17443 GCF_048654705.1 Nocardioides sp. CPCC 206348 | reverse complement strand
CCCGCCACCCACGGCCCCGGACGCGAGGCGGTTCACCAAGTCGGGCTCGCGCAGCAGCGCACGCCCCATCACGACGAACTCGAAGCCGTCGGCCATGGCCTGCTGCATCGTCTCGAGGCGGTTGATGCCACCGAGCAGCATCAGCGGCGTCGACACGGCGGCCCGGAACTCCAGCGCCTTGGCGCGGAAGTACGCCTCCTCGAACTCGTACTCCTTGAGGAAGCTGCGGCCCGCAGGGGTGCGCATCCCCCACTTCACGAGCGGCGGCATCGTGGCGGCGAACTCGTTCACCGGCGCCCCGCCTCGGAACAGGTACATCGGGTTCATCAGCGACGACCCGCCCGACAGCTGCAGCGCGTCCAGGTGGCCGTCGGCCTCCAGCAGCTGCGCGAACTCGATGCCGGCCTCGGTCGTCACACCGCCGGGGAAGCCGTCGGAGACCGAGATCTTCGCGGTCACCGCGACCGCGTCCCCCACTTCCTCGCGTACGACGCGAGCGACCTGCCGGGCGAGGCGGGCTCGCCGCTCAAGTGGCCCGCCCCACCGGTCCCGGCGGCGGTTGAGCGCGGGCGCCAGGAACGACGAGATC